>JBGCGI010000129.1:0-40802 GCA_045110715.1 Rubripirellula sp. | reverse complement strand
AACGGTTGTCGGCGACGTGGCTTGGGGTGGAAACTGGTTCTTTCTTGCTCGGGAACCTCGCCAACAAATCACACTGGGCAGTGTCAGCGAACTTCGCGAAGTCGCCTTTGGCATACGTCGAGCGGTTAACGATGCAGGGTTCCCGGATGTTGATCATGTCGAACTGTTTGACGAACCACATCACCCCGATAGTGATTCACGCAACTTCGTGCTGTGTCCTGGGATGCAATATGATCGCTCACCCTGCGGAACGGGGACAAGTGCGAAGATGGCTTGTCTAGCAGCCGATGGAAAACTGCAACCGGGCGAGAGGTGGGTGCAAGAAGGAATCCTGGGCACGTCCTTTGTTGGCGAGTATCAATGGGCCAGCGATGCAAAAGATAAGATTGAACCCACCATCACTGGCCGCGCTTTCGTGACTTCTGAGCTCCGCTTGCAGTTGAATCCAGCCGATCCGTTTTGCTGGGGCATTCGCCCAGTGAATAGCACAGAGAGCTGAGTAGACGCCAGCATCGTGACCAAGAAAATTGTCATCATCGGCGGCGGCGTGATCGGCTTGTCCACAGCGTGGCATTGCCAAAAAGCTGGGCATGACGTCACGGTCATTGATCGAGCGCAGGAACAACGAGACGGTTGTTCATTCGGAAACGCCGGGATGATCGTTCCTAGTCACTTCGTTCCACTCGCCGCACCAGGCATGATTCGGCTGGGACTGAAGTGGATGTGGAACCCTGAGTCGCCCTTCTACATTCGCCCGCGGGTCTCCTGGGATCTGCTCTCTTGGCTGTGGCAATTCAAACAATCCTGCACGCGTCGGCACGTTGACCAAGCCGCCCCGCTACTGCGGGACTTGCATCTTGCCAGCCGATCAATTCTTGCGCAGTTGGAACCCGTCCTGGAGCAAGCCGGCGAGGACGGATTTGGGCTCGCCCAGAACGGCTTGCTGATGCTTTGCAAGTCAGAAGCGACCTTCGATGAAGAAGCGGAAACAGCGAACGCCGCCACGCAACTTGGAATCGAAGCACAAGTGCTGGACGCGAAAGCTACGAAGCGATTGGAACCGAACTTCGACATGGATGTTCGAGGAGCGGTCTACTATCCACGTGACTGCCATTTGTCGCCCCAGCGGCTGATGGGAGCATTGCAATCTCAATTGACTGCTGGCGGCTGCCAATTCCACTGGAGTACCGTTTGCACGGGATTCACCAAACGCAACAACCGAGTGGAACAGGTTCAAACTTCCGTCGGTGAAATGGACGCCGACGAGATCATCCTTTGCGGTGGTGTGTGGTCCTCGCAGATTGCACGCGAGTTAGAGATCTCGCTACCGATGCAGGCAGGCAAGGGCTACAGCGTCACCTTGGACGATCCCAAACAACTGCCTTCGATCTGCTCGATTCTGACGGAAGCTCGGGTGGCAGTGACACCGATGGGTTCAACGCTTCGGTTCGGCGGCACGATGGAAATTGCTGGAGTCGACGAATCGATCTCTGAGTCACGCGTCCGGGGAATTGTTCGATCAGTCCCCGATTACTTTCCAGCATTTGATGAATCCGACTTCCAGCACTGTCAGCCGTGGGTGGGACTGCGCCCCTGTAGTCCCGACGGGCTTCCTTACCTGGGGCGACCGAAACGATGGCAGAATGTGATCGTTTCCACCGGACATGCGATGATGGGAATCAGTCTCGCGATGATCTCCGGAAAGCTGGCTCAAGAATTCGTGGATCAGCAAACACCATCGATCGATCGAATGAGCCTGCTTGCCCCCGATCGATTTCGTCAGACTTCCTGAGGGAAACCCAAGGCCCTTGCTGTTAGATCGCCACCCATCACCACCAACTCGTGGATCGCGCGTTCAAGGTCTCCGTAGAGCACGTCGATTTCTGTATCGCTGCGTTCGCAAGCCAGCAGGATGGCTCTTCGACAGAGTTCCTCTAAGAACGCCGGACTGGCTCCCTGGGTTCGTTTGGCCCATTCTGAGATCAGGGTTTGTCCGCTGGTGGCTCGATTCAAGTACATCCGAATCAACGCTTCACGCAAAGCTACGTCCGGCAGTGGGATCTCGATTGCCTGCGAAACTCGACCGGGGCGTGTCGCCAATGCCGGCTCTAGAATTTCTGGCCGGTTGGTCGAGAGAACAACGAAGATGTCGCTGCTTGGCCCCAACCCATCCATCTCGTTCAGCAACTCTTGCAACCCATCGACGCGTGAACCGGACTCCCTGCGCGGGGCAAGCAGATCGACATCTTCAATCACCACCATCGATGGCTGCAAGTAGAGTGCAATGCGAAAGCACTCACGCAAGGTTTGCACTTCCATGTCGGTCGGAACGATCACGGTGTGTTCAGAATTGCGAGCAATCAAGTATTTTGTGAGCAGCGACTTTCCCGTTCCCGGCGGTCCATGCAGTAGCAAGCCCTGCTTTGTCTTGTGCCCAAACCCGTGAAGTTTTTCTCCATACCGCGACCTTAATGCTTGCAGCCGATCGATCAGTTCCAAGATCGCATCGGGAAGAACAATCGAATCGCGATCGGCCGTCGCTCGAGAGACAATTCGAATCGTCTGCCCGGGGCTGCCATCCATCGGAGTAGCAACCTGAATCATCTTGCCACGATAGATCGAGTGCTCGTTAGTTTTCGCTGACAACCAGCACAGGACTTCGTTCGCTTCTTCCAGCGAACGAGCACAGATCTCAACGTGCTGACCAGCGCCGGTCGTCCAAGCGTCCTCGTGCTCATAGTATTCATGGGTTCGACCTGACGAGGCACGCACGACAAATGGATTGCCATCTTGCTGAAAAAAATAGACGGCATTGCTTGGCAAACTGATCAGTTTTTCGTCTTCGGCTTCCACGTTTTGCCAGTCCACCACTTCGCGTTCCAAATCACGAACCTTGATTTCTGACAACAAGCATTCTTTTGCGATTCCGTGCCGGGGAGTTGCAGCGGCGGACCTCAACTCTTCAAACGTTCGAATGAAGTCTGCGGCGCGGCTTGCGCCGACATCTTTCGTTACATAGGTCAACTGCGCCGAAGAACGCCCCATGTGTGACGCTACCAAGCGACGTAGCCCAAACAACCAACTCGAGTAGGCCGCCCACGCGATCCAGGTGGCCAATACTGCGACGCCTGCCAACAGAGCCTTTGCATCGGTTGTGAAGATCAAAGTCGCGACCACTGCCGCTGCACCGCCTCCGATCAACAGCATCCAAATGTAGAAACGCAAATTCCCGTGCATGGTTGTGCCCGCCTGAAGAGTGATGAAGAAGGACCGGTATTACAACTCCGCCGAATCAGATGATAAGATATCAGGATTCCGTTCTCGCAAACCTTTTCGGTAAAGATCGACCTTCATGGCGAATTTTGAATTCTCTGCCCAACTCGCGCGCCACGTGGAGTGTCCAGTGGAAGTCACGGTGGATGCGGAATCATTGCAAGATGCTTTGCTTTCACTGTTTGAGATCCACCCCCTCCTACGCGACTACGTGCTAGAGGCGGATGGCGTCCTGCGAAAACACATCACGCTTTTCGTCGACGGTGAAATGGTTGCTGCGGATGGACAGTTGGACATCCCTCTTTCTGGGCGAAGCGAGGTGTTTGTCATGCAGGCGGTCGCAGGCGGTTAGCGGATCGCACACTGTAAGCGTTGCCCATTTGGAAGAATCGCCCCAACCAGAAAATCCCGCGGATCCGATTTTGGTTGCCGGTCTGAACTGCACCAACCAACTCCTGGCAGCCGATTCAAGCACATTCCACGCTCATTATAAATTTTCTTGGTTGTGAGAAAGCTAGATTGGTGAAAGCAAGAAGCTATGATTGCGGTGCAAAGCCGCAATCGGCCGCTTTGTCAGTCGCACGGGCTCGGGAACAAATGTCGTCAACTACTCTTCCATCACAACCCATGTTTTACCTTGAGAGTCTCATGGAGACTCCCGAGGCTCACTCCCTTACCAATGGAAACGTGGTTGCATTCAGCAGACGTTGTCCTGGTAAAGATGAACCCAATGACGACTGCGCAGCAATGGTTGAAACCAAGTCTGGAGCGATCGTGCTGGTGGTTGCCGATGGAGTTGGCGGTTGCCCGATGGGCTACAAAGCATCAGCCATCACCGTTCAAGCGGTCGTCGAGTCCGTCCAAGCAGCAGACACCGACAGCAATCTTCGTTCGGCGATCCTTGACGGGATCGAGCAAGCCAATGCAGAGATCCTTGACTTGGGCGTTGGGGCCGCGACAACTGTCTCTGTGGTCTCAATCAGCGATGGAGTCGCTCGCACCTATCAGGTAGGCGACTCGATGACCTTGATTTTTGGACAACGTGGTGCGTTGAGGTGGAAGTCGATCACGCAGTCACCTGTTGGCTATGCGGTCGAGTCTGGTTTGATGGACGAAATAGAAGGCATGCATCACGAAGACCGCCACCTGGTCTCGAACTTGGTCGGGATCAAAGACATGCACATTCAAATCGGCCCGCCTCAAGAGTTATCAGCTCGCGACACGATCATCGTTGCCAGCGATGGTTTGTTTGACAACTTGCTATTGGATGAAGTCATCGCATTGGGCAAGAGCGGCAAACCAATCGATCGGATGGACGACTTGGTTGCATTGGCGAGCAACCGAATGCACCGCAATGACCGTGACCTACCTGGCAAGCCCGACGATCTGTCGGTGTTGCTGTACACGGCTTAGAATTGCTTGACGATTTTACTTCGCCCAAAGTCGCCCTACCAACACGAGACGACTCAATAGCCATCTGCTTTGGCTGTGGTGACTTCGATCGGATCCAGTCTTAGTCGGCGACGGCACTCATTCATCATTTCTGCGGTGCGACTGGCCCCTACCCGGGTCACTCCCAGAGCTCGAACTTCCAGAAGTTTGTCCATGTCGCGAACTCCACCGGCCGCCTTGACTTGGACGCTACTGGGCGAGTGTTTTCTCATCAGCTTCAGGTCTTCGATCGTCGCTCCACCGGTTCCGTAGCCCGTTGATGTTTTAACCCAATCGGCTGCAAGTTCACCGCAGATCTCGCACAATTGAATTTTGTGATCGTCTTCGAGATAACAGTTCTCAAAGATCACCTTCACTTTTTGTTTGGCACCATGCGCGACATCAATCACGCCGCGAATGTCATCGCGAACGTAGGCCCAATCGCCGCTGAGGACTTTGGATATATTGACGACCATGTCAAGTTCCTGACAACCATCAGCGACAGCGCGCTGAGCCTCCGCGATTTTGATTCCCGATGCATGACCACCGTGGGGAAAGCCGATCGTCGTGGATGGCTTGACGGTACAACTGGACAGTAAATCGCTGCAGCGACGAACGTGATAGGGAAGAATACAAACACTGGCGACATCAAAGTCACGCGCCAGCGCGATGCCAGCTTCCAGGTCATCGATCGTCAACGTTGGGTTCAGCAACGAGTGGTCGATCATCTTCGAGATGTCTTCGTAGGTGTAATCCACGATTGCTTCTTTGGTTAAGTGTTTCGGTGTGGCAAATAGTTGCGCAGAAAAGTGTGGCTTTGCTGTAAAGCTAACCGACGGTCGTCATCACTGCCTTCGTAGGCACGGTCTTCCACTTCGACACAGACCGGCCCGGTGTATCCGGTATCGGTCAATGTGGAAAAGAACTTGCCCCAGTCAACTTCTCCCATCCCCGGTAACTTTGGGGAATGATACTCGTTGGGGTGAGCCAGGATTCCGAACTCATCCAACAAATGCTGGTCCACTCTCACATCCTTCGCATGGACATGAAAGAGTTTGTCAGAAAACTCTCGCATCGGTTTCAAATAGTCCATCTGCTGAAACACCAAATGCGACGGATCGTAATTCAATCCAAAGTGATCGCTGGGAATGTCATTGAACATCCGACGCCAGATAGCGGGGCTTCCAGCCAAGTTCTTACCGCCAGGCCATTCGTCTTTCGTGAACAGCATGGGGCAGTTCTCGATTCCAACCTTGACACCAAGGGACTCCGCATGACGAATAATCGGCCGCCAAGTTTCCAAGAATCGCGGCCAATTGTCATCCACGCTCTTCGTCCAATCGCGACCAATGAACGTGTTCATCCGAGTCAGCCCCAACAGTGATGTCGCAGTGATCACGGCCTTGATGTGCTCAATAGCATGCTCGGCTTCGGCTACATCCGGCGAGAGTGCATTGGGGTAGTACCCCAAACCGCTAATCGCCACACCATACTTGGCAGACAAGTCAGCAACTGCGGAGATGGATGACTCATCCACCTCCGCGGTATTGATGTGAGTGATTCCAGCGTAGCGACGAGTCGACTTCCCAAGCGGCCAGCACATCACCTCCACACATTCGTAGCCGATCTCCGCAGCCGTCGCGAACACCTGCTCGAGGGAATGATCGGGAAGAATCGCACTTACAAAACCAAGTTGCATCATATTCCTGTTTCTCCGATCTCGATCCAGCGTTGCTGTTGGTGACTTTGAAGAATGGCTTCGCAGACCAGGATCTCGTGATGCCCCTCCTGAAAGGTGGGATAGCTCGGCGAGTGTTTAAAATCGCCAGACTCAATCGAGCGATAGAACTCGGCAAACATCTGTTTGAACGTATCCCCGAAGCCTTCGTTGTGCCCACCAGGATAACTTGTTGCCTGAGCAGCGCGGGGCGTGATCAACGCTGGGTCGCGCAAAAGCAACTGATTCGCTTCGTCTCGATGGCCAATTGCGATCTGGTTCGGTGTTTCACTATTCCACGCGATCGATTGTTCAGAACCTGCGATCTCGAATTGCAAACAGTTCTTCCGTCCTGCGGTGACTTGCGAAACCCACATCATGCCGCGTGCTCCGTTTTCGAAACGCAGCATCACTCCGCCGTAATCTTCTGTTGAAACTTCGACTGTCTCCGTGGGCACAGCAGTGGTCATCTTCCCGCCAAACGTTTCCACTCCACCGACGGGCTTCGTTCGCTTTGGGAAGACCGTTGCCAGATCGGCGCAAACCGAAACCACCTTGTTGTCAGTGATGTACTGAATCAAATCCAACCAGTGCGTGCCGATGTCGGCAACCGCTCGCAGGCTTCCGCCTTCCTCGGCAATCACGCGCCAGTTGAAGTCCGTCGAATGAAACAACCAGTCTTGTGCATAGCTGCCTGTGACATGAAATAGATCTCCAACGCTTCCTTGACGAAAGCGTTGGGCCGCTTCCACGCACAAAGGATAGAAACGAGTGTTGTAATTCACACCAGCAGCAACCCCTTTCTTGACCGCCAAACTCACCAATTGACTCGACTCCAATGAGTTCATCGCCAGTGGCTTTTCGCAGAGCACGTGTTTGCCGGCCTCGATCGCCCGCGTGGCCTGTTGAAAGTGATGCTGGTTCGGCGAAGTGACATGAACCACATCCACATGCGAATCAGCAAGCAGTTCGGTCAACGAAGCGTACGCCTGCGGGATCTGCATCGCATCCGCAGCAGATTGCGATTTTTCGGGCGTTGACCCTAGAACCCCGGCGACTGAAATACCAGCCCTGCGAAGGCCTTCGACGTGGACGGGCCCGATGAAGCCCGTTCCGATTACAGCAGCAGTGAGTTTCGACATTCGACAGCGTTCGTTGTATTTCCCAGTGACGTTAAGCCGTATGGGATAGAACCCCTGTCATGGACTGTCAACAGTTCACACCCACTTCTTGACCCAACGCCGTTTCCAGGCAAGAACAGCGACAGCTCTTCCACTATCGCATCTTGCCGCGGATGACGCTTCGCAAGCGACCGAGAACCGCATCCGCTTTGCCGGACTCATCCAGCAACTTGCCGCTCATTTGATCGATTGACTTGCTGGCGTTGGCCAACAGAGACAAAGCCTCGCCCTGGTGCTTGCTCAGCCACTGTTGCAATTCCAACGTTTGCTTGGAATGAGCCTGGTCGATTTTTGCAGCCAACATCGCCTTGGACTCACGAATCTGGCCTTGAACAGCATCCTCGGTCGCCCGGTGCAGGATTTGCCCAAGATTCGTGTTCAACTTCAGATCCAAGTCTTTCCAGGTTCCTGAAAAGTTCGCATCAATCTCAATACGATCGACCGCGGCAAGGCTACTCTGCAGCGACTTGACTGCGGCGGTATCGGCAAACTTCGGATCAACGCTGACGCCCATCTGGACGCCGGTTTGCTTACTGACCAATCGTCCTTGAACGTCATCTCCCTCGGAGCGAATCTGCACCCACAATTCGCGTTGACCTCCATTGATCGCGATCGCTGCTTCATCAGCGTCACCCATCCGAATCGATTTGGCATCCATTTCGGGCCAATGCAGAGTCAGCAGATCAACGTCGTTGTTTGCTCTTCGGTCGCGAACATATTCTACGCGAAGCACTTCCGGTCCTTCCAGCTTGAACCGAGCACGCGTTGGCTCAGCGAGAAGTTCAGGAGACGGGGTCATGTTTTCAACGATCCCGGTCAAGGCGTAAACGTTGCCGTCAGCCCGCATCAATCCGCCAACCTCACAGTGTCGAACCATGATGCTGGGACGCTTGGTGCGTTCCAAGTCGTGGTCAACACCACGGATCCGATTGTTTTTAGGAGCAACGACCGTGTAATTAGCAAGCGTCTTGCCACCATCGAGGTAGCCACGAACTTGCTGAATCTGCTCACGCACGGCTTCCGCCATGATGTCGACGCCAAAATTCTTCGTGTCGGATAAATCACCCGGCACGAACTGATCGATCTTCGCGATATCGATTTGCTTGGCTTCTTCAAGCTTGGCCAAGTCAGCTTGCAATCGAGCTGGTAAGGCGTTGATTTCTTTCTGTACAGCGAAAAGTTCGTCACGCGCCTCGCTGGCTTCGGCGAGCGTTCGCTCAAAGGCCGGCAGATCCCGCAGAGGATTATCGATCACTTTGGCCCGATCAACGACCGAGCGGATCTTCTTCTCAAGTTCGCGAGCTCGTGTCACCAAGCTCTCGTACTCTCGCTCCCAGTCGGCGCGAATCTGTTTGCTACGGTGGACCGTTTCCAAGCCGTCAATCACAGCGTCGGCCTGAGCCGACACTTTGCCAGCGCCAGCTCCGATCAGTTGGCTCAAAACGGAAGGACCTTCGGACTTCGGCGCGGGGTCGGCGATTCGCGTGATATGACCGGAGGTGTCCCGCTTGGTTCCGATCTCAAGTCCCGTGATTTTTCCTTCACGAGCAATCCAACGTCGATGCAACAACGCATCTCCGTCAAGCTCTAGCTCGATCGTTGCCGCCTTCAAGGCGTCGCGCATTTCTTTGTCATCACGCGGATCGGCAACTCGGAAGCCCGAGTATTGAACGCGTGGCGGGAACAATCCGACTCGCGCCTTGGCGATTTCCACCTTGGCACCGGTCGCACTTTCTAAGCCACGCACCGTCACGTAGCTCGCAACAGGCCCCAGGCCCCAGCGTAGCAACGCGATCACTGCGATGATAACAATCAGTCGTGTCAGTACAAAACGCCAGCGAATCATGCCGCTTTCCTTTGCTGAGAGTCGCGCAACTGACGAAGCAGATAATTGAGGGCTTCGTCCATTGGTTGATTTTCGTTATCCCCATCGCTGGGCTGCGATGCGTCTTGCGAACCTGGTTCGCGGTAGTCTTTCATGCGAATCACATCGATGCGAGTTTCCACGGCGACTCGATTCTCGTCTTCGCTCGTCTCATCGGTCGTGTCGACACGAACGAACTCAACCTGTTCCGACTCAGTTGTCGTACTGGTCGATGTCGAGCGTGTGATGGAGACCCCATCTCGATCGGCGCGTTGGGTGTGGGGTCGGTTGACCTGTTGGTGACCTTGATCGACCATCACCACTCCGTGCGAGTCGGCGTAGGTCTGAGTCTCTGCGGTTTGGCGTGAGCCCGTCGTATTCCGCTGCGCTGGCGACCGCTCCTCCAAGTCTTCTTCGGCTGGTTGGAAGAGACGAAAAACGGGATAGGTCAGAGCGAAAACGGGCAACAGTGCCGCCACCCCGATCAGGAAACTTCCCATCACAACGGTATTGTTCAAATCCGTCCAGGGAACCAATGGCATCTGCCACGCGTTGACCGCAGCTTCGTTGATACGCGGATTGCTCAACACATACTCGCCAACTTGGTGCGAGAAAGGGTCCAGCTTCGTGGCCACAAACGTCGCCGCAATCGCGGTCAAGGCGGCCATCGCGTGATTGATTTTTAGCGAAAGTACAACCACCAACAGAATTAGCGCCAACAGATTGCCGTGGGGCACAACGCCCAACAACAGTCCAAACGCAACCGCCCAAGCGAGTTGATGAGGATACTTGCGGCCCGCGATCGCTCGTCGAGCAGTACTGATCAGTTTGACGATCCAGAGAATCATTTCGATGCGCCTCCATGCGCATGCGTGCTTCCGTGAACTACAACCCAAGGTATCGGCAGGGTGCAGCCCGAACATTCAATACAACCGGCAAATTTCCCCACGCTAGACCAAAACACCGTCGATGACTGAATTCGTGCCACGATCTCGGCAGTCCCAGATCGAACCACCCGCTCTGTCGAGCCACTGAATGTGAATCTAGGCAATTTTCGGCGGCGTTTGGCGTCTCGACCTTTTACAGAAGAAAGTGGACGAATGAAAACCCATCCGATTGGCGAATCGTCATAATTTGGGAGAATTGACAATCTTGAAGCCGACAGTTTTGACCGAACGTGTCAACGCCTCGGTCGAGAATCATTGGACACGTCACCGATTGTGCGGTGAGAACATTGTCCTCTGAGAAAAGGACGTATCCGACTTTCGTTTGCTTCCCCCATCCTTCGGTGGGCAAGAGACGAGAGGTTTCCAAGTGATTCCACCAATCACCTGCGGCCCACTGTGAAACTATTCTCTACATCTTGTGAAACCATCTTTCTCGGCTGGGAGGTCCCCCTACTCCCCCAAGCCGTCGCGGCTCTTCGTGAGCGATATACATCTCGGCACCGATTGGACCTGAGTTCCCTCGTGTGCGTGATGCCGTCGATGCACAGCATTCGCCGCATGCAGTCATTGCTTCGCTGGGACGCTGCCGCCCATGATCTGCAATACGATCCGCCCGAGATCATCACCGTTGGGCAGCTCCCAGAGCAGCTCTATCGGCCGAATTTGCCTGCCGCCCTTGAGTTCGAGCAAACGCTGGCCTGGGCCCGCATCTTGCGTTCGATGCATCCAGAAGACCTGGAGCCACTCATTCCGACAATCCCTGCCCCCGAACCGGTCGGTCCCTGGCTGGAACTGGCGGGCACGCTCCGTCGCTTGCACGAGGAACTTTCGGCCAACAGGCTTACGTTCAGTGACGTCATTGAGGTTGCAGAAACGGATTCAGAGAAGCGGCGTTGGAAACTGCTCAATCGACTGTTCGAGGATTACCTCGGTGGTTTGGCCGACGCTGGCCTCGCCGACCCGCACTGGTCCCGGCGACTTGCCATTCATCAAGATCGCTGCAGCACGGAGAAAACCATCGTGTTGATCGGGACGAGCGATCTAAGCGAGTCCGTCGTCGGCATGTTGCGTTCTCTCGACAGCGACTTGATCTCGTTGGTAGCGGCTCCTAGCAGCCAACACGATCGCTTCGACGAGTTCGGCTGCGTTGACACCGATGGTTGGATCAATCACCAACTTCCAATCCGCGACGAACACTTGATTGGTGCTGGCGACATCGCTGACCAAGCAACATCGATCGCAGAGTGCTTGGCGGAATTCGGTGACGCCTACTCCGCCGATCAAGTCACCGTTGGCGTCACCGATGAGTCACATGTTGGCCCAATCGAATTGGAACTACAGGGCTGTGGCGTTTCCACTTATCGCCACCTCGGTTGGACAATTCCGCAAACGGCGATTGGGCGATTGCTGAATCTAACGGCGACCTATTTGCAAAGAAGAACCTGGCAGTCGTTGGCTGCGCTGGTCAGACATGCCGATGTCTACGAGTTCGTTTCACGCGGTTTAGCAGAGGCGAATCCTGAATTACAGGACGCCGACTGGCTCTCGAACCTGGACCAATTGCTGGCCAACCACTTTCCTATTCGCGTGGCCGAACTGCTGCCCGCCAAAGCACTCGATCAATGTGGCACCGCGAAGTTGGTCAGTGACTTGATCGAGAGTTGGCTGAGTGTTTTTTCGGGTCCGGATCAGACCATCGCGAAATGGAGCGTGGCGATCGATCAATGGTTGCAAGCACTGTACGCAGACCGCTGTGACCAAAGCGATCCAGCTCAGCAGGACCGGACCACGATGGCATTGGAGACGGTTCGCCGCGTCATCGGCCGTTTTTACGATCTCAACGACCGATTGGACCTGAGCATCAGTGGCGGCGCAGCAGTCGAAATGATGCTGGGCCGCCTTTCAGACGTTCGCGTGGTTGGCTCGGCAAAAGCCGATGATGTCGAGATCCTGGGTTGGCTGGACCTGGCGCTCGACGACGCACCCGCGATGGCAGTGATTGGACTGAACCATCCCTTCGTTCCCGGTTCGGTTACCAGCGATCCGTTCCTGCCTGGCTCGCTGCGAACAAGACTGCGAATGTCGGACAATGACCGACGATACGCCCGCGATGTTTACGCAATGCAGTTGCTGCTTTCGACTCGGACTGCGATTCGATTTGTGGTTGGCCGCCGAGGTGCCGATCAATCGCCGACGCCCCCCAGTCGATTGTTGGCCGCGACTCCTCCCAGTGACGCGGCTCGTCGTGTTCGAAACTTACTTGGTGGTCGCCGCGATCCAATCATTGTCCATCACCGCTGGGACGATGGGCCCGACCGGGGACTCCTGCCAATTCCCGAATTCGTCTCCGCCGAGGGTTCCGACGCGGTCAAGACCATGAGCGTGACGGCGTTCCGTGATTACTTGGCCTGTCCCTACAGGTTCTACCTTCGCCACGTCTTGAAGCTCAAGCCACTCGACGATTCACAAGGTGAGCTAGCAGCGAACCAGTTCGGCGATCTTGTTCACGGTTCGTTGGAACGGTTCGGCGAATCCGCTGACAAAAACGAATCCGATCGCTCGCGAATCGAAGCCGCGTTGCTGCAGTACTTGCATGAGTATGCCTCGGAGTTCTATGGCGACGCGGCATCAACCGCTGTGACCTTGCAGGTCGCTCAGGCAGAGCGACGTTTGAAAGCAGTCGCTCGGCAACAAGCGGCACGAATCGCAGCGGGTTGGACGATCTATGCTTCCGAAGCATCCGTCAACGAGCGGGACGGTGCTGGCGTGAAGATCGATGGAAAACAAATGGGACTTCGGGGACGCTTTGACCGCATCGATTTCCATCAACCGTCGGGGCGATGGGCAATCCTCGACTACAAAACGCACGGACATAAACCGGAGAAGAAGCACCTCCAAAAGACCGACGACGGTTCAAAATGGATCGACCTGCAACTTCCGCTCTACCGAATGATGATCCCGTTTTTGGGCATCGACGCGGACCCGATCGATGTGCAACTTGGTTACTTCAACGTCAGCGAAAAAGACGAGGAGACAAAGATCAATATCGCCGAGTTCCCTGAACCTCTGATGCGTCAAGCGGAAGAATTGATTCACGATTGCATTCGACGAATCTGGGCAGGCGACTTCCAACCAACCAACGATCGAGTTCAGTTCGATGACTACGGCATGATCCTTCAGACGGGAGTCGCCAGTCGCTTGCTAGACCAAGCCGAAATGATGATGGGGGAGGAGGCCGAAGCATGAGCAAGGCAGCATCCGATCCACTCAAACAGGGCTCCACCTCCAAAGCTCGTCCAGCTGACGCGATCGATCACGATCCGGTCAAACGGGTCGAGTTGATGACCGATGAAGTGACGTCGCTGGTCAACTACGTCGACACGCCAATTGCCGATCCAGCACCGAAGCCGATCGTTGCAGGCACCGACGGTTTCCTTCGCCCCACCCTGGTCCGCGCTTCTGCGGGCACAGGCAAGACGTACCGTTTGACGGCGCGACTGATGCGAATCCTGCTGCAAGGTGCCGCCCCAGAATCGATCTTGGCGACCACGTTCACTCGTAAAGCAGCAGGCGAAATCCTGGACCGAGTCTTGCTTTCGTTAGCCGAAGCAGCAGACGAAGACAACGACGATGCACTGGAAAGTCTGCGGCAGCAAGTTGGCATTCCAACGCTGCCACGTAGCGTGTGTTTGCAGCTACTGGGCAATCTGTTGCGGAACATTCATCGCTTGCGTGTGTGCACCCTTGATAGTCTGTTCGCTCAGCTCGCGCGGTCCTTTCCGTTCGAGTTGGGCTTGCCTCCTGCCTGGCGACTGACCGATGAAATCGAAGAGGTCTGGCTCAAGGAACGGGCGGTCGACTCAGTGATCGGAATGCTGGAACCCGCCGAAATGACCGCAGTGTTGTCGATGCTAGGCAAAGGTGAAATCAAGCGTTCGATCGCCAGAGAGCTCTTGCAGGTCGTTGATGCAGCCTACAGCAGCCAACGTCAGTGTGGGCAAGATGTCTGGAGCCAATTGACCGCGCCAACATTGCCTGAAGAATCCGAAATCACACAAGCCGCCGGTTTGATGCGGATGGCCGAGCCCAAGCAGAAACGGCATCGAGACAAGCTCGAGCAATTGGCTGAACTTCTCGAACTGCGTGAATTCGGACCGCTGGTCAATGACACGTTGGTCGGCAATATCAGCCTGGCGCGTCGCACACGCACACCGGTCAAGTACTATCGCGCTCCATTCCCCGACGGATTGGACCCTACCTTCGATGTGCTCTACGCTGCAGCCCGCACAACGGTGCTATCCCTGCTGCGAGCTCAGAACGAAGCGACGGGCACCGTCTTGGCCGCCTACGATCATCACGTCGTTCAACTCAAGCATGCCGCCCGTGCTCTGGGATTCGACGACGTCACGATCCGATTGGCATCACAATTCGCTTCTCTCGATCATCGTGTCCTGAGCAGTCGCATGGACGGTGCGATCGACCACGTCTTGTTGGATGAGTTCCAAGACACCTCGCCCGCACAATGGCAGGTCCTGCGCCCACTCGCCGCTCGCGCCGCTTCCTTCGATGCGGACCCGAAGCAGCCTGGCAACGAGATGGAGATCGAGCGTTCCTTCTTCTGCGTCGGCGATACCAAGCAAGCGATCTACGGTTGGCGCGGTGGCGTCGCAGAGATTTTTGACGCGGTGGCCGATCAACTGCCAGGCGTCGACGAAGTCGAACAGAACACGAGCTTCCGTAGCAGCCCCGTCGTGCTGGACGTGGTCAACGAAACGTTTCTCAATCTGCATCGGCACCCATTGGCTGCGGACGCCGAGTCGGGTGACCCGGCCGACAAGTCGATGTACGAAGCGGCAGCGGTCAAACAGTTCTCGCGCCGATTCCCACCCCACGATGCGTTCAAGTCGGAGCTTGCTGGTTACGTTCGTTTTCAAACCGCACGACTTGTCGAAGACGGTGACAGCCAGGCCAAGCAAATGGCGTGCTTTGAAGATGCGGCACAACTGGCTGCAGAAATCAATCAAACCGCCCCCGGCAATTCCATCGGGATTTTGACTCGTACCAATCGAGGTGTCGCCCAACTGATTTTCTTGCTGGAAAGACTGGGCGTGGAAGTCAGTCAAGAGGGTGGTAATCCTCTCACAGACTCGGCTGCAGTTGAACTAGTACTTTCCGCATTGATGATGGCCGAGCATCCTGGTGACGGTCGCTGGGCGTTTCACCTTTCGGCCACACCGCTGGCCAAGCTGCCCGGTTTCGGCGCTGACATGGTGCGGTCGATGACCGAAGAGAAAGGACTTTCGCAAACGATTCGCTTTTTGGCTGGCGCACTGGCACCCGATTGTGATACCCGAGAAACGTTGCGACTGAAGCAACTCACCCACTTGGCAATCGCTTACGAACAGAACGCCGCCCCACGTCTGCGCGACTTCGTTCGTATGGTGCGTGAGAAACGAGTCGAACGTCCTCAAGCGGCACCCGTCCGGGTGATGACGGTGCATCAAGCCAAAGGACTGGAATTCGATGCGGTGATTTTGGCCGAACTCGATGGCCCGCTGACTCGCCAGAGCGGCCATTGTGTTGCCGATGCCCGTGAACTCGGAGTACCTCCGCAAGCCATGACACGTTACCTGAACAACAAATCGTGGCACTTCTTGCCTGACAATTGGCAACGTGCATTCGGTGGGCAAGCCGCCAGCAGCATGACCGAAGCAATGTGCTTGCTGTACGTCGCAATGACTCGAGCCAAGCAAGCATTGCACCTGGTCGTTCAGCCAACAAAGAAGGCCACTTTCGATAAGAAGACGGCGGCTTCACTGATCTACCACGCCCTGAGTTGCCAAGAAGACCCTACGACTGGATCGACAACGCTCTTTGAAACAGGCGATCCGGATTGGCATCACCAGACCTCCGAACGCGACTCCGAAAATCAGTCCGAAGCTGCCCCCGTACCTCAAACACGAATTGAGTTTCGCCGCTTGCCCGCGGTACCGCACCGCAATCGCTAGCCGTTCGATTCCTCTTCCATCACTTTCAACACGTTGCAACCTTGTCTCGAAAAATACTCCACGCCGCAGACATTCACCTCGATAGCCCGTTGCAAAAGCTTGGCTCCTACGAGTGCGCGCCGGTCGACCGAATTCGCGGTGCTTCGCGACGAGCCCTCGAGAACATGGTGGAGTTAGCCATCACCCAAGCGGTTGACTTGGTGGTGATCGCTGGCGATTTGTACGACGGCGATTGGCCCGACCAAAACACAGGCCTATTTTTTGTCGGCCAAGCCAACCGCCTGGTTCAAGCGGGCATCCCACTGGTCGTGATTCGCGGCAATCATGACGCTGCGAACCTGATGACTTCGACGCTACCACTGCCAAAGAATCCCGATGGTAGTGAAATCATGATGCAGGCCGAACGTGTCGACCAACGACGATTCGATTCCATGGGAGTCGTGGTCCACGGGCGTTCATTCCGCACCAAGGCCGAAAAAGAAAACTTGGCTACCGACTATCCGGCCCCGATCAATGGCATGTTTAACCTTGGTTTGCTGCACACCAGTTTGACGGGTGCCGAAGGCCACGACAATTACTCCCCCTGCACGCCTGCCCAACTCACGGACAAGAACTACGACTACTGGGCACTTGGACACATCCACACACGCGGGGAGCACGGACTGGACGGCGCCGCGCCCATTGTGTTCAGCGGAAACATTCAAGGGCGTCACATTCGCGAAACAGGTCCCAAAGGTTGCGTCATCGTCGACATCGATGGAACCTCGCAATGCACGCGAACGTTTCACGAATTGGACGTTGTTCGCTGGCAGATGTGCACCCTGAATGTCAGCAACATGCAGCACAGCGACGAAGTCATCGATGCGTTTCAACTCTGGTTGGTCGATGCGATTGCGACTGCGGAAGGAAGACTGCTCGTCGTTCGCGTCGAACTCACTGGCAACACGTCACTGCATCATGAACTGCACCGACGATCCAATCAACTGAAGGCGTCTTTGCAGGCGATCACTGTCAGTCATGGACGCGAACAGATCTGGCTGGAAGACTTGAAAGTCCGCACCGCGCCCGATTCTCAAGTGCCGCTGTTGGATATGGATGGCCCCCTCGAGAGTCTCTCGATCGTCTCCAACCAACTGCGATCGGACACTGACGTTGCAAGCTTGGTCGAACAGGAACTGCGCAGCTTGATCAAGAAGCTCCCAATCGAACTCGATGCGGAGCAAACACTGCCGCTGGGTGACGCGCATTGGGTGGCGCAATTGATTGAGTCCGCTTCCGCAGAAGTTGTTGGGCGATTGCACACCGAAGGAGCCAACCAATGATCATCGACCGATTGGACCTCAAAGCGTTTGGCAAGTTCTCGGACATCTCGATGGATCTGTCGGCTGGCCCCAACCGTTTCCACATCGTTTACGGACCCAACGAATCCGGCAAGTCAACGTCCTTGCGTGCGATCACGTCGCTGCTGTTTGGGATGCCGCACATCACCGAAGACAACTACTTGCACAACAACGCTCAAATGCGGGTCGGCGGAGTTCTAACGGACGAGTCGGGCAGACGGCTGGAGTGCATGCGACGCCGGGGCAGAAAGGCAACGCTGCGGGACTCGGATGACACCGAAGTGATTGACGAATCTGTGCTGCACGAAATGCTTGGCGGCATCGATCGCGAAACATTTCTGACGCGATTCGGTCTATCACACGAAGAGCTGGTTGCTGGTGGCGCGGCAATCCTGAACGGCGAGGGTGATCTTGGGCAAATTTTGTTTGCCGCCGGAGCCGGTGTTAGCCAACTGCGTGAAATCCAGGACGAACTGACCGCCGAAGCGAATCGTTTGTTCACGCCGCGGAGCACCAAGGCGTCCATCAACGCGGCAATCCGTGAACTGGATGAAAAACGCAAAGAGCTGCGACTGGCTCAACTCGCTCCCACGGAGTTCGCCGAAACGCGTTCGCGTCTGGAAGCGAAGCGGGGTGCATCCAAGAAC
Organism: Rubripirellula sp.; assembly: GCA_045110715.1. Taxonomy (GTDB): domain Bacteria; phylum Planctomycetota; class Planctomycetia; order Pirellulales; family Pirellulaceae; genus Rubripirellula. Next base: position 22,394 of record JBGCGI010000129.1, on the reverse strand, counting down.
TCAGCCGACGCTGTCCAATGTTGCGTGGTCGAGTTGGCTCGGCTGAGGAACTACCAAACCGCGTTCCCGCTTGTGCCCCAGTGGCGGAGTGACATTGAGCAACTGGGCAAAGTCGCTCAAACACCAATGCTCGACGAGGCATTCACCGAACGTCGCCGACAAGCAATCTCCGACCGAGAGGTCGCGGTCAGTCGGCACGTTGAGCTTGAGAATCGAATCGGCGAACTGACACACAGACTCGAATCGCTGCCGCTGGATTCAGCCATCGTCAGCCAGGATCAAGAGATCCAGGCGGTGTTTCAAGAAGTCGCCGCGCGCGACAAAGCCGATCGCGATCGCTTGGATTTGATTCGCGTGCAAAAAAATGCAGATCGCAAGATCATCGATCTGCTTCGAGAACTATCCATCGAAATCAAGACGACTGACGAGCAAGAGAAAGCCGAATCGATCCATGAATCCGTCGAGCGATTGCGTCTCAGCGACGCCTTACGCACTCGCGTTCACGAGCTTGCTTCTCAGTACGAGCGTCTGATTCAACAGCGGAATGATGCAAGTGACGCGGTGGAAACGACCAAACGCCGACTCACCGATGTCACTCAGGAACTGGAAGGAACAGGCACTCCCGCCGATCCATCGGGCTTGGCCAGTGTGATCGATTCAGTGGAAAGCCCCCAAGCCTTGCAGGAACATCTGAATGATCATCAAGAGGATTGCAGTCGACTGAAGCGACGTTGCGATGGCATCCTACGGCGCCTGGTGGGTTTCGAGGGCTCGATTCGGCAAGCGACCCAACTCCGCCCACCGCTTGAATCCGAAGTTGATCAAACGGCAGCATTGCTGGAGCCCGCACGTCGCAAAGTCGAAGATGCCAAACAGAATCACCAACGCTTGCTCGGCGAACGTGATGCGATCGAGCGTGAACTCGCTCAGCAACAAGCCGATCAACCACTCCCCACCGTTGAAGAGCTGGAAAAAGCTCGGCAATCGCGTGATTCCGCGATCGAACAGCTGGCAGCGGCCAGCGATCTAGAGACCCTCACCGAACAAGCCAACGTGGTTCGTGAACAGGTTCAGATCAGCGACCAATTGGTTGACACCATCCGCAACCAGTACGAGAAGGTCCATCACCGACAGACCCTGCTCTCCAAACAAAGAGCGACCGAGAGCCAGGCCGCTGACGCGGAACGCACAGCGAAATTGGCGGCCCGCGAGCTGGTCGCGGTCAAAGAGCAATGGCTTTCACTATGGGATGCTTGCGGCGTGAAAGCGGATACCCCTGAGCGGATGAAACGCTGGTTGGTTGACCACGATCAGTTGATCGAAGCCTGTGGGCAACTTACCGACCAAGAGAAACGCGTCGAACAGTTAAGTCAAAAAGTTCAGCGAACGGCAACCAGGCTCAGTGCCGCGATCGCCTCAGCAGCTTCCAACAAATCCGTGCGTGTCGGCGCTGCGGTCACGCAGAATAGTTTGTTCGATGAACCGGTCGAACAAGACTTGCTCTCGCTTTACGACGAAGCGGTCGCCTTGCGTGGTCGACTGACAAGGTCGCGTGGGCAATATGAAACACTGTCACGGCGACGCGACGAGCTGGCCGAGGAGTTGCCAGAAACGGAAACGCGTTTCGAGGCCTGTCAAAAGAATGTCGAAGACTGGCGATCCGACTGGCGGCGCATCACAGAGTCCTTCGCCAGCAAGGAGCAGTCCACCCCACAGGTCGTCATGGCGATGATACGCCGCATCGATGAACTTTGCGAAAAGAAACGTGAACGCGACATCCTGGCGACCAGAATTCGTTCGATCCATGAAGACAGCCTGTCGTTCAAAGATCGCGTGATGCGAGTCGCCCAGGTCACTTCTGCGACGACCACCAGCGCCGACGGAGAATCACTCACACCTTCCGCGATTGCCCACGCAGCGTACCAACGACTGCAAAGTGAACGCGCGGCCTCACGACAACGCGAGACGCTCAAGGAACAGATCGAAAGTTCTCGGCACCGCTTGTCCGAGGTTGCCACACAGAAGAAAAGCTGCGAGGCGGTGCTTGAACAGCTCTGCGCAGAGGCTGGCTGCGAGGCGGCAGACGAATTGCCCGAGATCGAACGGGCTGCGCGCGAACGCAGTCGACTTCAATTGTCCCTCCGCGATCTGGAAAACCAACTCTCCCTGCTGGCTGGCGAGCAGTCTGTCGAGCAGTTTGTGGCTGCCGTTGGCGATCAACAGCCAGCACTCCTTGATGTGGACATCACGCAAAAAGAAGCCGAGCTGCATGATCTGCGTGAAAAGCTAGCCGCGGCTCAGCAGGAGATCGGGGCTTTGCAACATGAGTTGGACCTGATGGATGGCAGTGCTCGTGCTTCCGAACTCTCCCAATCCATTCAGTTAGTCGCGGGCCAAATCAGTCGCGATGTCGAACAGTTTGCCAAAGCCAAAATCGCTTCATTGATTCTGCAACGATCTGTCGACCACTATCGCAGTGAAAATCAGAGCCCCGTCTTGGCGCTGGCAGAAAAGACATTCCAGCAATTGACTTGCGATGAGTACCGAACCTTGAAAGTCGACTACGACACCAAGGGCAAGAGCACGCTGTTTGGGGTCCGCAGTGATGGGACATCCGACGTTCCCGCACACGCGATGAGCACTGGCACGGCCGATGCGTTGTATTTGGCTTTGCGGCTTGGATCACTGCGACACCAACTCAGTCATGGAGTGCCCGTTCCATTCATCATCGACGACTGCTTGGTTCAGCTGGACGACGCGCGTGCAGCCGCCGCGCTGAGAGCTTTCAGTGAACTCTCCAAAACCACTCAAGTGATCCTGTTCACGCATCACGATCACCTTCGGTCGCTGGCGGCGGACAACTTGCAGGATGGGGAGTACCACATCCACCAACTCGGCACCTAGTGCCTGGCTAGAACAACTTGGGAATCCTTTCCGAGCTGTTAGAATAGAGGCTCCTTCCTCTGTTCGAACGCGTTCGCATGCTCACCCCCCGCTATCGATTCTGTGTCCTACTGGCGATGTTTTGCATCTGCCGTTTCGTCGGAGCCGATGACCAGACGGCCGAAGCCAATTTCCAAAGCTCGCTGCTGCCGCTCCTGAGAACCTATTGTTACGACTGTCACGCAGCAGACAGCGAAATCCCGCTTGAGAACGACGATTCCGCCGCCGATTTGCAGTCCAACCGAAAGGTGTGGATTCGAGCGTTTGCACAGGTTCAGCTTGGAACCATGCCACCGGAGGACGGTCCAGAATTGGATCCCCAGACTCGCAAGAGGATGGGGAAACTGATCGACGATTTGGCCAATGCCGTTGATTGTGTTCGCAATCCCAATGCGGGCAAGGTCGCGCTGCGACGCTTGAATCGAGCCGAATATCGAAACACCGTTCGCGACTTGACCAACGTTGACTACAAACCGGCGAGTGGCTTTCCCGGTGACGATGTGGGTTATGGATTCGACAACATCGGTGATGTGCTCTCGCTACCGCCGCTGCTGATGGAGAAGTATCTCGACGCCGCTGAGACGATTTCCGGCAAGGCAATCTATACGCCTCCACCACCGGAGATCTATGAGATCGAGAAAGCCCCATCCGCTCTGATCGATGCCGAGAAGTTCGGTTCTGGTAGCCCGCTGACAATGTCCAGCAATGGAACGATCGCATTGCAAAGTGACCTTCCATTCGGCGGAAACTTCGTGCTCACTGTATCTGCGAGCGGAGACCAGGGCGGCGATGAACCGGCCAAGATGGAGATCAAGAGCGGCAAGTTTCGGAAAGTCTTGGATGTCCCCAAAGAACAGGAGCAAGCATTTGAGGTCAAACTGCGATTGGGAAAGGGAACTCGCAAGATCGAGATCAGCTTTCTGAATGACTTCTACGATCCAGGCAAAGCAGATAGAAACCTGCATATTCATCACGTGAAGCTTCGCGGCGAGCAGCGGCGTAATTTGTTCGTTGACCCAAACAAGTTGCCGGCAAGTCACAAAAAATTGATCTTCGCAACGCCGGACGACAACGTTTCGGAAGATCAGGCAACGGCATCTGTCTTGGGTCGCTTGGCCAGCCGTGGATTTCGGCGTCCTGCAACGAAAGACGAAATCATTCGGCTAACGAAACTCGCAGCTCAGGTACGAGCCGATGGCGGAACCTACGAAGAGGGAATTCAAATTGGCTTGCAGGCGGTTTTGGTTTCGCCCCACTTCCTCTTTCGCGTCGAACAGCCCGAAACATCTGACCCGAGCGGCAAGATGCCACCGATCACGGACTACGAACTGGCCACCCGGATTTCGTACTTTCTGTGGAGCAGCATGCCTGACGATGAGTTGCTGTCGTTGGCCCATCGCGGTCAGTTGCGTGACCGTAAACGGTTGCTCTCGAAAGTCGCACGAATGATGCAAGATCCGAGAGCGAATCGCTTTGTCGAGAACTTTGCTGGCCAATGGCTACAACTTCGCAACCTCGAGTCCGTCAAACCGGACACGCGCGTGTTTCGATCTTTTGACGATGAAGTTCGCGGCTTGATGCGTCGCGAAACCCTGACGTTTTTTGCCGGCGTGATGCGTGAAAACATGCCTGTGACCACGCTGCTGGACGGAAACTTCACCTATCTGAATGAGCGATTGGCGCAGTTCTATAACATCCCCAATATTTCCGGCAGCAATTTCCGCCGCGTCTCACTGGAAGGTTCTCCGCGAGGAGGCCTGCTAACTCATGCGAGCGTACTGACGGTAACCAGCAATCCGACACGAACCAGTCCCGTGAAACGCGGAAAGTGGATTCTGGACAATTTGCTGAACACTCCGCCCCCTCCTGCACCACCGAACATCCCTGAGCTTGAGAAAAGCAAACTGGTCGGCACCCTGCGTGAACGAATGGAACAGCACCGCAACAATCCTGCCTGCGCTTCTTGCCACAACATGATGGATCCGCTGGGATTTGCCTTGGAGAATTTTGACGCGGTTGGACGATGGCGTACAAAAGATGGACGCGACGAGATCAATGCCGTGGGAAAAATGCCCGACGGCACGACGTTCAATGGCGTCTCTGACCTGAAGCGACTGCTGGCGACCGAACGCAAGGAGCAGTTCACTCGATGTTTGACCGAAAAACTGATGATCTATGCGCTCGGCCGGGGTACGGAGTATTACGATAAATGTGCGATCGATCAGATCATGGCCTACACGGCCGCGAATGATTTTAAGTTTGCCTACTTGATCGCGGGGATCATCGAAAGTGATCCGTTTCAAAAACAGGGTTACCGAGAGTAACAAGCAATAGAGATGGCCAATTCGCTTTCACGAAGAACGGTTTTACGCGGGCTCGGTACCGCAGTGGCTTTGCCATTGCTTGACGTGATGTCGTCGACACGGTTGTTGTCTGCCGCCACACCAACCGGGAAGCCGCCGCTGCGAATGGGCTTCTTCTATGTTCCCAACGGCGCTCACATGCCCGACTGGACGCCCAAGCAGGACGGCTTCAAGTTTGACCTGCCGCCGACGCTTGCACGGCTCTCGGACCAGAAAGAAACGTTCAATGTGCTGACGGGACTCACGTTGGATGGTGCTCGGTCCCACGGTGACGGTGGTGGCGACCACGCACGCAGCGTGGCCGCTTTTTTGACGGGTGCTCATCCGCGGAAAACCAATGGTGCCGACATTCAAAATGGAATCTCTGTGGATCAAGTCACCGCCAAGTATGTTGGCGACAAGACCCGATTCTCGTCGCTTGAATTGGGGCTTGAGGCCAGCGCGCAAGCCGGCAACTGCGACAGTGGATACAGCTGTGCATATGCGTCCAATATGTCTTGGCGCGGCCCCTCCAATCCCGTGGCCAAAGAGATCGATCCAGGCCTGCTGTTCGACCGACTCTTCGGCGGACAGGCTGTCAAAGAAACCAAGAGAGCGAAGAGTGCTCGCGAAAAGTACCGTAAGAGTGTGCTGGACTTTGTGCTGGAGGATGCCCAGCGACTCCATAAGACGCTACCGGCCGTCGATCAGCGCAAACTGGATGAGTACCTGTACTCCGTTCGACACGTCGAGAAACGCCTCTCCGGTGCTGAACGACTTCGTCTGACGGAAGATGGCGTGCCCGACTATCCACGCCCTAGCGGCGTCCCGCGCGAACTCAGCAAACACGCAGAGCTGATGATGGACATGGTCGCGCTGGCGATGCAAACCGACAGCACACGGATTCTCTCGTTCATGTTCACCAACGCGGGGAGCAATCGAAGCTATCCAGAAATCAACGTTAGCGAAGGACACCACGAGCTGTCCCATCACGGGAAAAGCGAGCACAAGCAGATCAGCATCGCCGCCATCAATCGCTTCCATATCGAGCGATTTGGCTACCTATTGCAGCGATTGCGGCAAATTCACGAGGGCCAGGGAACACTGCTGGATAACTGCATGCTGGTCTATGGCAGTGGGATCAGTGACGGTGACCGCCACAACCACGACGACTTACCAATTCTGTTGGCCGGTGGAGCTGGTGGGAAGATCAAGACCGGCCGACACATCCGCTACAAGAACGGCACTCCGCTTTGCAATCTGTACTTGTGGATGATGCAGCAGATGGGCGCCAAAGCCGACAAGTTCGGCGACAGCAATGGTGTGATCGACAAACTTGGCTGAGACGGGTGGACCGAAAGTCAGGCCGATGGATCTTCTTTCAGCCGATACATTTCGCGCCAGGGCAACTGAATCCCACCGTCAATCGTAACGGTGCTACCAGTCATGTACTCGTTCTTGGGGTCACACAAGAACACCACGCCATGACCGATCTCTTCGGGTTTTCCGAGCCTGCCCCATGGTAGCTTCGCACCTTCGGCGGCCAACGTTTCTTCGGTGAAAAACTTTCGTTCGCCCGGCGTATCGGTCCAGCCGGGATGAATGATGTTCACTCTGATTCGGTGCTGAGCCAACTCGCAGGCAGCCGTCCGTGCCATTTGATCGTTGGCAGCTTTGGCCATGTTGTAGGCCATCGCACCAGGGATCGCCATGTGCGCGTGTGGACTGCTGATCACGACCACATTGCCTCCCTGGCCAGCGTCAACCATTTTCTGAGAAGCAGCGCGCACGAAGTGGAATGCTCCCCACATGCTGACGTCGATTGTCTTCTTGAACTCACTGAGTTCTGTTTCGAGAAAGAGATGACGATCGCTGTACACGGCGTTACTGACGATGATGTCGATGCCTCCCATCAAGTCAGCCGACTCCTCCACCAGCCGTTCGATTTCAGCCTGATGCTCAAAATCAGCTCGGATCTTGTGAGCTTTCCCACCAAACGACTCACACGCCGCGACGACCTGGTCCGCCTCCTCTGCGTGGCTTCGATAGTTCACGACCACTTCGGCGCCTGCCTTGGCCAATTCGATCGCGACCCCACGTCCGATGCCTCGTGAGGAACCAGATACGATTGCCCGTTTTCCTTGCAAATCACTCATTCTTGATCGACTCTCTCGTTGTTTCTCCGGACCTCAGTCCGTCGTCCTGTTCAGCGATGATTTAGCGGGCAGAAGCCCATCAACTCCCCAGGTTACCGACTCACGAGACTGCGGTCGATTCGACTGAAGATAGGCGGAATGGGAGATATATTGAACTTTCTTGTCGAAAACAGGCCCCCGGTGATTGCTTTCTCTCACAAATGAGAGAAAACTACCACTTCGTACTCATTTCATTGCAGAGGAGCCATCTTGCCTGGACCTGTTTCTACAGAGACCCGTCGCCAACAACTGCGAGATTTCGTGCAGTCACGTGGTTTCGCGTCCCTTGGAGAGCTGGCCGAATCATTGGATGTCAGTGAATCGACGATCCGACGTGATTTGGAGCAATTGGAGCGAGAGGGTACCGCCCGCCGGACCCATGGCGGCGTGTTTTGGACGGGCGAGTCTGACACGATGCAGGTCTTCCAAACCCGGCGCGACGATGCTTGGGCTGCCAAGGAAGCGATCGGAGCTGCTGCCGCGGCGATGATTGAGGATCACGACACCATTCTGCTTGATGGTGGCAGCACGACTTATGAACTGGCTCGGCACTTGGCGGGGCGACCACTGCAGGTGGTGACCAACAGCTTGCCCGTTGCGCATTTGCTTTCCAGCAGCGAATCCATTGACCTTGTCATGATCGGCGGCTGCGTCCGCGGGCGGACGGCTGTCACGATCGGGCCGATGGCAGATTCGATGTTGCACAGCATCAACGTTGGCAAAGCATTCTTGTCGGTGGCGGGAATCACCGACCGCGGATACTTCAACAGCAACATGATGCTGGTTGAAAGTGAGAAAGCAATGATGGAGGCGGCTGATCAAGCGATCGTCGTCGCCGACAGCAGCAAGTTCGGAAAAGTCAGCCTTAGCCGATTGTGCGGATTGCATGAAGTGCATGCCGTGGTGTCGGACTCTGAGGTGAATTCCAAGTGGAAAGAGCATCTGGAAATGGCAGAGGTCCAACTAGTGTTGGCTTCATCCTCTCCGCGCACAGCGCCGACTCAAAACCTCACCAACTGATCTACACCCATTCGTTCACTCATTGGTTAGCGACACAACATGACCCAAGCGACGATCGATCGAAACCAGATTGAACAACTGGTTCGCCGTGCCATTGCCTCGACCGTCAATGGAGCGCCAACTTCATCGGCTGGCGCCGCATCGCCCCCAGGTTGGGTGAACGGTAAACCTGATTTGCGAGTTAGCATTTCCGCGCGACACTGCCACCTGACCGACGAGCACGTCGAGATCCTGTTTGGTCGCGGCAGCACACTCGAGCCGGACAAGGATCTCTACCAGGACGGTTTCTATGCGGCAAAACAGACCGTGATGGTCGTTGGCCCGCGTCGCCGGATGCTGCCCAACGTTCGCGTGCTTGGACCTACGCGTCCGGCCAGCCAAGTCGAACTCGCGTTGACCGATTCGATCTCGCTTGGCATTGACGCTCCGGTCCGCCATAGCGGCAAGATCGATGGCACACCTGGCTGTGTGTTGGTCGGCCCCGCTGGAAGCGTGCAATTGGATCAGGGCGTGATTCGCGCCGCACGACACGTGCACATGAACTTCGCCGATGCCGATCACTACGGCGTTGCCAATGGCGACATGATGCAATTGAAAATCAAGAGCGCCGACTGCAGCGTCACTTTCGAGGACGTTCTGGTACGTGCCGACGAAGCCGCCAAGTTGGAAGTTCACATCGATACAGACGAAGGCAACGCCTGCAATTTGGATGTTGCCACCGAAGTCATCCTGAAAACGGATAACTGCGGCTGCAAAGCGAAATGACTCCTAGTTAACAGTTGTCAGTCAACAGAGAGAGATCACCTCTACCGCTGTTAACTGCTCCTTACCTTTCCCTCCTGAATGAAGGAAGTTTCTTAAGATGGCAAAAATAAGTGAAGCACTCGGCATGATCGAGACCAAAGGGTTTGTCTCCTTGGTCGAAGCATCCGATGCAATGATGAAAGCAGCGAATGTTCAGTTCCTGGGCTGGGACAAAGTCGGTGCTGGCCTGGTCAGTGCGTTTGTGACTGGCGATGTGGCTGCTGTCAAAGCTGCAACAGACGCTGGCGCCGCTGCTGCGGGTCGAGTCGGCGAAGTGGTCAGCGTGCAGGTGATTCCTCGCCCCCACGAAGATCTTTCCAAGGTCCTCAAGACTCCTGCCAAGAAATAGTTCGATCGACGATCGACTCTCAACTTTCAAAACCAACTCTTAAAGACAGAAGAATCTCATGAACGATGCAATTGGCTTGATTGAAACCAAGGGCTTGTTGGCACTGATCGAAGCGACCGACGCGATGGCAAAAGCAGCTAACGTAGAAATCGTAAAACGCGTTGATGTCGGTGGCGGCTTGGTCACGACCGTCGTCAGCGGTGACGTCGGGAGCGTTCGCGCAGCCGTCGAAGCTGGTGCCGCAGCCGCAGCACAAGCGGGTGAGTTGCTCAGCAGCCACATCATCCCACGGCCAGCAGAAGGCTTGACCAAGGCTTTTTTGGCATAACGACGGTTTCTGAAAAGCCGGCTCAAGACCGTGTCTTGCTGGCCTCGGAACCCGTTCCCCGTTTGTTGCCAATTTTCCAAGATGTCCCTGTGCTTGTTCTTGTAGCGAATCTCGGATCGACCAGCTTCAAGTATCGGTTGTTTGACATGACCGATGAGCGTTGCCTTGCGCGCGGCGCGGTGGAACGCATTGGCGATCGCGAAAGTCATTGCAGTGTCGAAATTGGTGAGTGGACCGAGGACCGCACGATGCCGGTTCCCGACCACGGAGTTGCAGTGGCAGCATGCCTCGAGCAACTGACCGACCCCGAGCACGGAGTGCTCCAAGACGCTGCGGAAGTTTCCGCGATCGGCTTCAAAGCCGTTCATGGCGGTCGTTTATCAGGCGTGTTCCAAGTAGACGATGACGTGTTGGACGCGATGGCAGAAATGAATGCTGCCGCTCCTGCACACAATCCGCCCTACATCGCTGCGATGAAGACTCTGCGAGACAGGTTCCCCGACCTGCCGCTGATCGCAGCCTTCGAAACGGACTTTCACCAAACGATTCCGTCGGCGAGACGCGAGTATGCCATTCCACGCGAGTGGGCTGACGACTTTCACATTCGCAAGTACGGGTTTCATGGTGCAAGCCATCGGTACATTGCGACTCGGACGGCTGAGTTGCTTGGACGCGATGATGCTCGTGTGATCTCCTGCCATCTCGGTGGCAGCAGCAGTCTGACTGCGATCAAGGACGGAAAAAGCATGATGACCACGATGGGCATGACGCCTCAAACCGGCTTGCCGCAGAACAACCGCGTTGGCGATTTCGATCCATTTGCATTGCCGCTGATCATCGAGCGAACAGGAAAAACGCTAGATGAAACACTCGCGCATCTGGCGAGCCATGGCGGACTGTTGGGATTGAGTGATCGCAGCGGTGACATCCGAGATCTGGAATCAGGTGCCGCCAATGGTGATGCGAAATGCCAGCTCGCTTTGGACGTTTATGTCGAAGAAATCCGTCGACACATGGGTGGCATGATCGTCGCCTTGGGTGGCGTCGACGCGATCGTCTTTACAGGCGGAATCGGCGAGAAAGGGCTTCACATCAGAGCCAAAATCTGTGCGGGGTTGGAAGAACTTGGCATTGTCTTCGACGCGACAGCCAATCAGGCCGTCAGTGACGAAGCGACCTTCCATGCTTCCGATAGTCGCGTGCAACTGTGGGTGATCCCGACGAACGAAGAAGTCATCGTTGCCCGTCAAACCGTCGCATTGCTGAACCAATCCTGAGAGAGAGCGAGCGAAAATGTTCATAGCCAAAGTCACCGGATTTGTCGTTAGCACGCAAAAAATTGCGTCGATGACAGGTCACAAGTTGCTGGTGGTCGAACCCTACCGCTTGGAAGGCAAGAAACGCAAAACCTTGGTCACCACAGGGCGAACGTTCATTGCGGTCGACGGCTTGGGCGCCGGAGAAGGCGACTTCGTGTTGATCACGCAGGGCAGTAGCGCTCGACTCACGCCGGAAACCAAAGAAATCCCGATCGATGCTGTGATCATTGGCATCGTCGACAACGTGCACATCGAGAAATCGAACGTGTACGACCGAAACAAATCCTGAACTCCTCATCCTGATCAATCACATGCAATTTGACGAAAACATCATTCGCAATGTCGTCGCCCAAGTGTTGGCAGAAGTGGGCCCGATGCCCGCATCGCCATCCACACCGACTTCGGTCGATGACGACCTGCAGAAAGTCGGTCGACAGCCAATCGCCGGACGACACGGAGTTTTCTACGACGCGGAGTCCGCCGTGGCAGCGGCTCGTGCAGCTTTCGAGCAGTTTCGCGGATGCTCTCTCGAAGATCGCAAGCGTGTGATCGACGTCATTCGTCGCATCTCAATCGACCAGTGTGAAGAACTGGGCATGATGGAAATGCGTGAGACAAAGATTGGACGGCCTGAACACAAAGTCGAGAAACTGAAAACCTTGGGGATGCTTTCGCCGGGCGTTGAATTCCTAGAGACCAAGTGCTTCAGTGGTGACCACGGTTTGGCCATCATCGAGCGAGCACCCTTCGGAGTGATTGGTGCGATCACGCCGGTCACCCACAGCTTGCCCACCATCACGGGCAACGCCGTCAGCATGCTAGCTGGTGGCAATACCGTTGTCGTCAATCCGCATCCATCTGGAAAACGCGTTGCCACCGAAGGCGTCCGACGATTCAACGAAGCGATCTCCAAGGAAGTCGGTATCGACAACTTGATTTGCGTGATCGCTGAACCAACGTTGGAGTCTGCCAACGCATTGTTCAAGAACCGCGACGTCGCGTTGATCTGCGTCACGGGAGGACCTGCGGTCGGACGAGCAGCTTTGAATAGCGGTAAGCGTGCGATCGTCGCTGGGCCTGGAAACCCACCCGTCGTGGTTGACGAGACCGCTGACCTGGACAATGCAGCGAAGTGCATCATTCAGGGCGCCGCGTATGACAACAACCTGCTGTGCATTGCAGAGAAGGAAGTGTTCGTCGTCGAAAGCGTGTTTGACGAGATGATGGCCGCGATGCGGCGAGCCGGTGCGGTCGAGTTGAACGCTCAACAGATTGCCAAACTGACCAGCCAAGCCATCGTCAAAGTCGGTGATGACAATCACGATGCGGCGGCCAAAGAGTTCATTGGGCAGGACGCCAGTGTGCTGGCTCGAGCAGCCGGCGTGGAAGTTCCAACTGGCACCGAATTGATCTTTGGGGAAACCGACGAACACCATCCATTCGTGACCGTCGAACAAATGATGCCGTTCGTGCCTTTCGTGCGTGCTCGAGACGTTGATCACGCAATCGCACTGGCCAAACAGTACGAGCATGGTTTTCGGCACACCGCGATCATTCACAGCCGCAATGTCAGCAACATGACCAAAATGGGGCGTGAGTTGGACACCACGCTTTACGTCAAGAACGGGCCTTGCATGGCATCGCTTGGACTTGGCGGAGAAGGATACCTGTCATTCTCGATTGCCGGTCCAACTGGCGAGGGCGTGACCACGCCCAACACATTCACTCGGGAACGTCGCTGCAGCATGATCGACGAACTACGAGTGGTTTAGGGACAACAAACTGATGCAAACCGCACTCATCCTTGGATCAACTCGCGCCACCGTCAAGCACGACAGCTTTGACGGCCAGCGATTAGTGATTCTGCAGCCGCTGCTGGAGGATGAATCCGCCGACGGACCACCACTGATTGCGATCGATGCGTTTGGATCAAGAACAGGTGACCGAGTCATGATCACCAGCGACGGCAGCTACGCACGCGAAGTCACAAATCACAAGTCGACGCCCGCCCGCTGGAGCGTCGCAGGCATTTTAGATTAGTCCGAACAGCGTTCATCGATCAGCAATCGACCGAACGAATCAAACAGCCAACCAACCAATTTCCATGTCTCAGGCGGACACAAATCAGCAGATCGACCCGGCGTTCATCGCCGCGATCGCTCGTGAAGTGATCGCGAGACTCAATCTTTCATCTACGAACTCAACCAACTCCAAACCTTCCGCGGCTGCGATCGACGATCATGTGATCACGGCGTCCATCATCGAGCGAGTCCACAAGACTTCGTCACAAGTTTTCGTTTCTCCCAAAGCAGTCGTCACACCTGCGGCAAAGGACGAAGCTCGGCGACTTGGCGTCACGATCATTCGCACCGTTCAAACACCTGAAACTCAACGACCTGAACATTCAAAGCTCGTCATCACGGACACGGTCCACCCGGAACGCGCGGATGCCGTTCGAAACCAATTGAAGAAGCGTGGCTTCGAGCACGGAAACAGCAACATCATCGTCTTGTCTGACTCACCTGCCCTCGAAGTGCATCAGAGATGTGTTGCCGGAGAAACGGCAGCGATGATTTCGGACATTGCCGACGTTGGCCGGTTTGCATCGGAACTGAATCCCACGACCTGGGTGCTGGACATGAAAAAAATCAACCTGACCATGGCAGTCAACGTGGCTGCACAGATCACACAACGGGGAGGCAGACGATGAAGCTCGCTCGAACGATTGGCAGCGTCACGTTGGCAAGGTCCCATCCTTCGATGGAGTCGGCCAAGTTGCGATGCGTCGAGATCGTTGACTCGATCGAACGGATTGACGAACAGCCGCTAGGCGGTGAAACCGTCATTGCCTGGGACCTGTGCGGAACGGGCATCGGCGACTTGGTGGCTCTCGCAGAAGGCCCGGAGTCGGCTCAACCCTTCCGACCCGATGTCAAGCCACTCGACGCGTCCATCGTGGCGCTTCTGGATGAAACAGATCTGAGTTAGTCACCCCACGACAAGAACAACCACACAACCACAAATCACAAGAACCGCAGCCGAGGAATCCATGCAAAACTTACATAAGATCAAACAGGACATGTGCGAAATCGGACGTCGCATCTACGCGCGTCAGTATGCCGCCGCAAACGATGGCAACATCACCGTTCGTGTCAGTGAAAACGAAGTCCTTTGCACACCAACGCTCCAGTGCAAAGGCTTCCTGAAGCCCGATGACATCGCGCTGATCGACATGAATGGCAAGCAGCTTGCCGGACGAAAAAAGCGATCAAGCGAAGCACTGCTGCACTTAGAGATCTATCGCCAACGCGAAGATATCAAGAGTGTCGTTCACTGCCATCCACCACACGCGACAGCTTTTGCGATTGCTCGTGAGCCAATTCCTCAGTGCGTTCTTCCGGAAGTCGAAGTGTTCTTGGGGGACGTGCCGATTACCAAGTACGAAACCCCTGGCGGACAGGACTTTGCTGACACGATCATTCCATTCGTGAAACGCACGAACGTGATGATTTTGGCAAACCACGGCACCGTCAGCTACGGCGAGTCAGTCGAACAAGCGTATTGGTGGACCGAGATTCTGGACTCCTACTGCCGGATGCTGATTCTCGCTAAGCAACTGGGCAACGTCTCGTACCTGAGCGGCCAGAAGTCGCAGGAATTGTTGGACCTGAAGGACCAATGGGGATACAAGGACCCACGTAACACGAGCGAGTACGAAGACTGCGACATTTGCGCCAACGACATCTTCCGCGACACCTGGGCTGAGTCTGGAGTGGAGCGTCGTGCGTTCGCTCCACCGCCACCGGTCAAGCAAGCGGCACCTGCTGCTGAAACCGGAGGCATCAACCAAGAAGCCTTGGTCAAAGCAATCACCGACGAAGTGATTCGCCAGCTTCAAGCCTAACCTTTCGTACCATATTTCTTGTCAACTGAAAACTGAATACTGTTAACTGAATTATGAAAGTCTCAATCATTGGTGGCGGCGGACTCGTGGGTTCTTGCGCCGCATTTGCACTGCAGTGTGGCGGTGTCGCCAAAGAACTGGCCCTCCTGGATGTCAACCAAGAGTTGGCCGTCGGACAAGCTCTGGACCTCCAACATGGCGGACCGAGTATCGCAGACCAAGTCATCCGGGGCGGCGGCTACGAGCACATTCCTGATAGCGATGTGATCTGCATCACCGCCGGCTTGCGTCGGAAGCCTGATGAGTCTCGATTGGACTTGATCAACCGCAACACAGATTTGTTCGTTCAGATCCTGAACGATGTTCGCGCTGCCGGCCCCAAACCCTCTGCGATCGTTGTGGTCGTCAGCAATCCTGTTGACATTTTGACCTACGTGGCGGCACAGAAGTTGGGCTTGCCGGTCGATCAAGTGATCGGCTTGGGAACGCAGCTCGATACGATCCGTTTCTGTTCGCTGATCTCGGAGCAGCTCTCCGCTCCTCCGACTCAAACGAAAGCCCTGATCCTGGGAGAACACGGCGAGTCGATGGTGCCCATCTGGAGCAGTGCGACAATCGCTGGGCTACCACTGGACAAGTACCCGGGCTGGAATCCTGCTCTTGCCTCCCAGCTGTTCACACGAACCCGAGGTAGCGGTGCTGAAGTGATCAGCCGCAAAGGCGGAGCCGGCTTTGCCGTTGGTATCGCCATCCGTGATGTTATCGAATCGATCGCACTTGATCGGCGATGTGTGCTGCCAGTCAGCAGCGTTCAGTCTGGCTGCTACGGCATTCGCGACGTCGCGCTGTCTGTCCCCACGGTGGTGGGCAGGACAGGAGTGATCGATCGGATGGAAATCGATCTGTGGCCCAAAGAGATGCAAGGGCTGCGGTCCAGCGGCGCAGCATTGCGAAAAACTCTAGATAATGTTTTACCCCGGGTCGCTTAAGATTCAACACTGACTAAAGTGTAGGTTACTACTCCGGTGCTTCGTGACGGGGTGTACAGGTTGTGAGGATCGCATTTAACGGCTGCGTACCAAATTATCCTGTCACTCCTTCACGGTGCATCGGAGTTTTTTCATGCCCCGAATCGGCACAGCGGCTTCGATACAGGCGCGTGAAAAGCTGTCAGCGCAGACGCTCCGGTGTAGACAGAAACGCCGACTGATCAGCGGGTTCAGCGCACCAGGATCAAAATTTGCGCTGACACATCCTCTCCCGGAGTTTGCGGATTCAGCGGGGCGATCGGTGGCAGGGCATCGCGACTCAGTGGAGCGTATTGCATTCCACCTAGCTCATGGGCTAATCGGTCCACTTGCTCATTTCGCAACAGTTCCAATGCAGTATTGTCGTGTCGCACGAGAGTGGGATCAGGTCGAACGGCTTCGGCAGTCGCCACAATCGGTGCGTCAAAGCTGATCGTCAAACCGACCGACTGCACACCTTCTTGGTCTAACAAAAGCCGGATGTAAAACTGGTCCAGCTTTTTCGCTGGAGCCTGCAGGTACAGGACCGTCGTGTCATCTTGCTCTGATCTGTCGAAAGTCTTGTCAACGAACGTTGCCATTTGACCCGTCAACTTTTTCTCGGTGGCAGGTTCTAGCATCGCAAGCTCCATCGCGTTTCCAATCGCTCCGGAATCTCTGCCAGCCTCTGTCAGCTGAACGTTCAGAATCAGAATCCCCGATGGAACGGTATTCGCCGATGAAATTTCGATTTTTGTCGCGTCTGCGATCGACTCAACAGACGCCTTGGGAGACTCCATCATTGGGTCTGGTTCTGTTTGCTTTGGCTCGACCTTTTCTATGCCGGGATCAACAGTGGCGACCTGCTCTGAAGCTAGTTCAGGACTGGCTTCACTGACAACCGCTGGTACGGGGTCGATGACATCTTCGAAAGGTTCAGTCCCTGGGACTTCAGATATCGCCAAGCTTTCAGTTGCTAATTTTTCAGCATTCTGTGCGAACTCGGATGGCTCCGGCCGAAGCGTCAAAACAGCGATCACGATTGAGGCTGCTAAGCCAACCAATAGGCCGGCATATCCCCAAGAGGAGGACATTTGCTTCCGGCCAGCCGCCGAAGCCGTACTGGGCTGCTCCGCCAAACGAACCAAGGGATGGTCTTCGTTGAGACCTTCGGCGTGAGCCCGCGCGACGGCGGCCCCAAGCACTCGATCGGCAAAGCCATCGTCGAGGCGTATCGACGCGTCGGACAGGGAAATCGCCTTGAGTGAATCACGAATTTCGCGGAGTTGGGCTAACTCGTTCACGATCTGATCATCGGTCTGCAAGAGCTGCTCGACGCGGGCGCGCTCGTCAGCACTGAGGGCATCATCCAGATAGCCAGTCAGCAACTGATCAAGAAGTTCTCTGGGAAGTGACATTTTGAAAACCGTTTCGCCGCCTAATGCGGACGTACCACGTTTCCGCCCATCGCAGATCGCGATCCAACAGGATCAACTAGGAAATCAGCCAAACCGGGGTGAATACCGGTCTTGGGGTTCACGAGGGCATCATAACTACAATCGGCGGCTTCCGGTGCTGCCGATAAGGTTCCGATGCCCTCGTCCGGTGCAAAGTTCCCGGACTTGGTTTAGAAACTGGTCCATAAGTGGTAAAACGCCATTTTTCAGCGGTTTCGCAGGCATTCTGCGGCTCTTGGGGCTCGTTTCCCGCAATAGAATCCCAAGGAAAATCATGGATCATGACCACATTCTGGCGGCCAATCGCCAGGTTTACGACGCGATGGCCGACGCCGGAGACCCTCTCTGCCGTCCCGCCAAGGACAAAGAACTGGGAAATCCGCTTCAAACCGTGGACGCCAACGGATGGCTGGGCAAGTCCATCGCCGGCAAATCGGTGCTCTGCCTGGCTGCTGGCGGAGGCCGGCAAAGCTCCCTCTACGCCGCCGCAGGAGCCAATGTCACCGTGGTCGATCTGAGCGGAGCGATGTTGGAACTCGATCGCCAAGTCGCGGCCGAGCGAGGCTTCTCGGTTCGCTTGTTTGAGACTTCGATGGATCAACTCGGCATGCTAAAGGATCGAGAATTCGATCTCGTCATCCATCCCGTTAGCAGTTGTTATCTCCCAAAAGTTCAACCTGTGTTTCAAGAGGTCGCTCGTGTCACCCGCCCCGGCGGGCTCTACATCAGCCAACACAAACAACCGGTCAGCCTACAGTCCTCGATCGATCCCACGCCTCGTGGCGAGTATGAACTCAATCATCAGTACTACCGCGATGCACCGATTCCGGCCAGCCAATCAACCAGCGCAGCGAAGCGGCGGCTAAGAGAAAACGGAGCAATCGAGTTCCTGCACCGATGGGAAGAATTGATTGGAGGCATGTGCCGAGCTGGCTTCGTCATCGAAGACTTGAGCGAACCGCTACACGCCAAGAAAGATGCGGGTCCCGGAACCTTCGCGCATCGCGCTCAGTTCATTGCCCCCTATGTGCGCATCAAAGCGCGGCGAAATAAAAGCCAAGCAACTTCCTCCGAAACAGGTGAGCTCTGGTTGCCATGATCACTTCGTGAAGTCCGTCCCGTTCAAGCCGCCTGCGACGGACTTCAACCGAGACTAACGGAAAATCTGCGGGGAAGAATTCGAAGTCCCGACTCAGATTCCATCAAGGGCGAGTCTGGTAAAAGCAAGACGCGGATGGATCTTCAGCGTTTCCGGAGGCGTCGACCTGCAAACCCAGAAGGTACTTGACTTGGCTACGACGAACCCAAAGTCAGCCTCACTTCGCGAAAAGCCCTCAATCCCAACTGATAGCCAAGATGCGTGGTGGTGGGACTGAGCCTGCTCCCACCGCGCAAACTTCACTTCGCGTACTCGCTCTTTCGCTTCACTGGGGCGGTTTCAACGACTTCGCCGCCCCCCATTTCCAATGCCTCGTTGACCGCTGCCATCATTTCCGGTGAAGGCTTGAAACTCCCCGGCCGATGCCCAGCGGCAATCAACTGGGGACTCCAGCCATACTTATTCTTGTGGTTCCATACTTTCGGGTCCGCTCCGATCTCGGCAAGCTTGATCGCGACCTGCGGATAAAGCCGATACGCCGCGCCATGCATGACGGTTTCCAGATTGTCATCGACAGCATTGACATCGGCGCCCAAATCAATCAACCAATCGATCCCAGCCATCACTTCAGCAATGGTTCCGGCTTCTTCGCCAACCGCTTTGACACCGATACCTGCAACAGACATCAACGGTGTACAACCATCGACGTTGGTCAGCGTAGGGTCCGCTCCCAACTCATGCAGCAGTTTCATCAGCGGCAAGTCAGCGGTCTTTGCAGCCATCAAGAAAGCGGTTGCCCCGCGTTTATTGAGCTGCGCTCGCCCGCCCGTGCCTTTGCGCAACTGCAAATTGACATTCGCACCAGCAGCAACGATTTGGCGAACAAACTGAAGGCTGCTGAGCTGCCCGGATCCCCTTGGTGGCGGATCGCCATCCACACCATCGCCGCGGCTCGGCTTGCGCACCCAAGTCAGTGCATGCAGAGGCGTAAAACCACTGCGTTCATCGTTTGGGTCAGCTCCCTGCTTCACTAAGAAAATTGCCAGCTCGAAATGTCCGCTTTCCACAGCAAACATCAGCGGCGACATTCTCGCACGCGGAGCGCGACCATTCGTCGAGCTTGGCTTGACCATTTCGTTGACGTCAGCCCCAGCTTCAAGCAGGCGGGCGACCACTTCAATGCGTCCCTCGCGGGCGGCGAACGTCAGCGCCGTGAAACCAGACTTTAGTTTGTGTTCTAGATCGGCACCGGCATCTAGGAGTTCGTCGACGACTTCAGCGTTTCCAGCTGCAGCGGCCCACATCAAAGCAGTCTGTGACTTTCGCTCTTTCTCATCAACCTTTGCACCACGAGCAATCAATTCGCGAACGATCTCTCGGCTTCCAACACGAGCAGCAGACATCAGAACCGTTTGACCACCAGGCAACTCTGCATTGGCATCTGCCCCCGCGTCCAAAAGCAATTTTGCGGCCTCAGCGCTACCCCGCTCACATGCAATCGAAAGTGGCGTGACTTGGTAATCCGTCGTTGCGTTCACATCCGCATCGCTGCCAATCAAAACACGCACCGACTCGGCGTGGTCATGCAAGACGGCCCAGTGCAAAGCCGTCATTCCATCTGGCTGGGCTTGGTCAACCAAGTCCTTGGAGAGTTCAGCGTGGAGTGCATCCCAATCGCCACGCTCGGCTAAATCCGGCAGGACGGCTGACCGCTCCTCCCGTGCGGAAACAGAATCGGCCGCGTGACCAACCACAAAGGTGAGAGCCACGCAAAGTGTCAACACCAACCGGCCTATTCTACAGAGCATTGCTTGACTCACAGATTCACTGGTTCAAATAACTCGTCAACTTTCCCATTGCTGTCCGCGAAAGTCTCCAGCGGCACGCCCACTTTGTTCAGCAAGGTCAGATGAAGATTCGCAAGTGGAGTCGGCTTCTCGAACTTCAGATGCCGACCTCCTTGCATGTTCCCAGCAGCTCCGCCAGCAACAATGATTGGCAGATTCGAGTGGTCATGGGAATCCGAGTCACCCATTCCGCTGCCGTACAAGAACAAGGAATGATCGAGCAAGTTACCTTCTCCCTCTGGTGTCGCCTTCATTTTCTCTAAGAAATCGGCGAACAGAGAAACATGGAACTGATTGATCTTGGCAACTTTGGCCAGCTTCTCGGGATTGTTTCCGTGATGCGTGATTGGATGGTGAGGATCAGGAACACCAATTTCAGGATACGTACGCGTACTCGCTTCGCGAGCCAACTGAAACGTAATCACGCGAGTGATGTCGCCTTGATAGGCCAGCAACTGAAGGTCAAACATCAAGCGAGCGTGGTCCGCGAACGCAGCGGGGACACCCACCGGCCGATCCAAGTCGGGCAGCGGATTATCCTTGGCAGTCGTTTCTGCACTTGCGATGCGTCGTTCAACCTCACGAATACTCTCCAAGTAACCATCGATTTTATTGCGATCCGAAGCGCCAACGCGTTGCTTCAGGCGTCGAATTTCCTTGTTCACAGAATCCAACAAACTTGCCCGCTTCTTCAACGCCAGCTTGCGTTCTTCAGGCGTTCCACCATCACCGAACAAGGTCTCAAATACGATTCGCGGATGCGCTTCGGAGGGCAATGGTGTCGTTGGCGACGACCAAGACAAATTGTTCTGATAAACGCAAGCGTAACCATTGTCACACTGACCGACGGTCGACAACAAATCCATCGACAGCTCAAGCGAAGGCAATTGAGTCTTCGTACCGATCTGCTTCGCCGCGATCTGATCGACCGTTGTCCCCAAGTAGTAGTCGGTGCTCTCGGTTAGCTTCGCGCTGGCTGCGCTTAAGAAAGCAGAGTTCGATGTCGCATGCGAGCCTGGATAGGCGTTCTGCAAATCCATTCCCGATACGATTGCCACCTGGTCTTTAACACCCGCCAAAGATTCGAGGCTGGACGGAAGCTCATCTAGTCGATCGCCCTTGGGCGTCCAGGCCGCTGGGTTATAACCCATGGGCATGTACAGGTACCCCAATCGCCTCAGGTTGGTCGGATCAGCGACCGTTTCTGCCGACGCAGTCATCGACGGAATCATGGCATCGAGCAATGGCAACGCCAGCGCCGTTCCAACGCCCCGAAGCAGGGTACGTCTTGGAATGGCTTTCTTAGTGATAATCATTCAGCAAGTCTCATGCGAAACGGTGGACTAACAACGATTCCTTCGATGATCGATGAAAATCGAAACTCTTGAACCTCCGACGCGGCGACGATATCGCGGACGGCCGGACCATCATTGTGGGAAACGCCGCGTCCGAGAGCAAAGGTCAGTAGTTTCTCTACCAGGACCCCGGCAAACAGTTGCGGTCGTTCCAGTATACCGGCTTCGATTTCCGAGGCACTGTCAACTTCGGTTCCATCCGGAAACTTCCCAGCCGAATCGATCTTCGCCTCGCCATCAAATTCACGCCAACGCCCCAAAGCGTCATAGTTTTCCAAAGCAAACCCGACCGGATCCATCAAGTCATGGCAACTCGCACAAGCAGGGTCTTCACGATGCTGTGCCAATCGCTGACGAATCGAGGTCGCCACGAGCGTCGATTTTTCTTTTAGGTTTGGAACGTTCGGAGGCGGAGGCGGGGGAGG
>JBGCGI010000128.1:0-10250 GCA_045110715.1 Rubripirellula sp. | reverse complement strand
GGTCGTAAAAATTTCCAAGAGTAAAGAGTGTCGAAGACGACCATCAACGATATGAACTTTACGAACGCCGCGGCCAAGCGTGTCCAAACAGGCTTCGACCTTGGGAATCATGCCCGCATTGATGACGCCATCTTTGATCAGCTGCCTAGCGTTTTCAGCAGACAAAGAATGGATGATCGAATCCGGATCATCCTTGTCCTGCCGGACACCATTGACGTCGGACAAGAACACCAACTTCTCGGCGCCCAGTGACTGTGCGACTGCCATTGCGGCGGTGTCTGCGTTGACATTGTAGTGTTCACCGTTGGGGCCTTCGCACATCGATGGCAGTACCGGAACCTGATCGGTGTAAGAGAGACTCTCGATAACGCCGCGATCGACTCGGGTGACTTCACCTACGAAACCAAGATCTTCATCGTCATCGGTGGCCAACTTTTGTCCGAACAGCACATTGGTCGTTAAAAAAGACAGGTTCATTGCCCGACCACCAAGCCGCTCAATCTCTTCGGTGAGAAAGACGTTCAAGCTGCCCGCCAGGACTTTTTCGACCACCTGCAGGGTTGGTTCGTCGGTGACCCGGCGACCTCGAATGAACTTCGCTTCGATTCCAGCTTCTTTCAGCGCTCGAGTGATTGCTTTGCCACCACCGTGGACCAGCACGGGTTTCATCCCGACCGATTCCATGAAGATCACGTCCAGCAGGATGTGCATCAGCGCTTCCTCGTCATCAACAACGCTGCCGCCCAGCTTGATGACGGTGGTCTTGCCGCGAAATCTGCGAATCCAGCCCATCGCCTCGATGAGCGTGTTGGCCTTGGTGATCGCTTCTTCCACGCTGAATTCTCCGGGAGATGGGTTGAGTCCGACGGTTGCCAATGATTGCATAAGCTCTGTCATGGACAGTAGGACTCGGGAAAGGCCACGAACAGGGCTGTTCGGGAAGGGAAAAACCGATCAATTTAGGGCTGCCCCGTCAGGGGGTCAATTGTGAACGATCTTTCCAGGCATTTGCCCGCACCCGCCAAACACCGAAAATCCACGAGTAACCGACGAATGAGCGACAGAAAACTGGCAGTGGTGGGCGGCGGTCAAATGGGCCGAGCTCTCGTTGGAGGCATGCTGGCAAACCAAGTGATCCCCCCCGAACAGGTCGGTTTGGTCGAACCTAGCGACGCTGGGCAAGCTTGGTGGCGTGAAAATCAGCCCGGAGTCACCATTGGCGAACTAGCCAGCGTTGTTCCGGAGTGCGACTTGGTACTTTTGGCGGTCAAACCCAACGTGATCGCGGCGGTGGCAAAACAGAAAGGACGGTTTTGGCAGGGAAAGCTGGTGGTTTCGATCGCGGCTGGCGTGAGCCTCGACCAACTTTCCAGTCTCATTGGTCACAAACGCGTGGTCCGCGTGATGCCCAACACGCCCAGCCTGGTCGCGGCTGGCGCCAGTGCATTTTGTTGTGGAAGCGATGTCACAGACGAGGACAAGCAGTGGATCCAATCGATGCTGGATTCGGTTGGCTTGGCCGTCCAGGTCAGCGAAGATCAGATGGATGCCGTCACTGGCCTGAGCGGATCGGGCCCTGCCTACGTGTGCATGGTCATCGAGGCGATGGCCGATGGCGGCGTGCAAGCTGGGCTGCCGAGGGCTCTGGCGATGCAATTGGCGACGCAGACGGTTCTGGGCACCGCCAAGATGATCGCTGAAACTGGCAGGCATCCCGGCGAGCTAAAAGACGCGGTGGCCAGTCCGGGTGGGACAACGATTGCAGCAATCGCGACTCTCGAACAAAATGGTCTACGAGGCGCAATGATCGAAGCCGTCGTCACCTCTGCCAATCGCAGTCGACAAATGGGCGAGAGCCGTTAGAAGCAAAGGAAGCACATCATGGAACCGCTAGTTAAGATCGACGACAAACACGTACCGCTTTACCGCATCGTGTGGGTAGCTGACGTCCCGCATTTCTGTGGTGAAGAAGACTGCACGCGTGAGGGAGACTATGAGATCCGCCTGGATGTCGAAGAGCCCCTTTGGACGAACTCAAAGGGGCGCGACGAGGTGATCGAAGCTCTGACCAAGTGGTGCAGCGATCCGAAGCCTGGTGAGAGCGGCGATTGGGAAGACTAGTTCGGGTCGCCTGTTTTCTCGGATTCCTTGAGCGTCTTTAAGACGTCAAGCCCCGGCACTGCCTCGATCTCTTCCAACGGGCTGTCGTCGCGAGCGAAGAACATCAAGTGTTGCCACGGCAGCTGGTTGTATTCGCGAACCAGTTTGAATCCGTTCTGATGATACTCTTTCAGGATCTGATGCTTCGACATCTTGTGCAGAGGTTTGATCGGCACGGTCGGATCCTCTTCGCGGTACTCCAATAACGCGACCACGCCAGTGGGCGTGAGTGATCGGCGGATTCCCCACAGCATTGATTCGGGATGGGAAAACTCGTGGTACACGTCCACCATCAGTAGCAAATCGACTTCAGCGGCCGGCAGATTGGGATCATCGACTTTGCCGTGAACGGGTTCGATATTGTTCAATTTGACCTTGGCGGACCGCTCACGCAACTTCTGCAACATCTCTCGCTGAATATCGACCGCCAAGACGCGTCCGGTCTCACCGACATCACGGGCCATCGGCAAAGACCAGTAGCCATTGCCACATCCCAGATCACAAACGGTCATGCCTGGCTTCAGTTGAAGCTGTTTGAAAGACTCCGACGCGCGTTCTTCTTCATCACGCTCGGGGCGAATCAGCCAAGCAGCGCCCAGGTGAGACATGGGCTTGGCCAGCACACGGCCCAAGTAGGTTTTCCGGGACTTCTCTTTGGGGCGAGGTCGTTCCGCACGTTCGCCATCGGTCTGTGTATCCGCCGGCGTCGCCTCGGCGACTGTTTCCGGCTCGGACGTTTCGGTTGCCGGCGGCTGTGCGAGGGCAACCGTGTTGAGCGTCAACAGCAACAGGGCGGCAGGCAGAGTCGCAATAAGTCCGCGACCAAGATCAGTCTGCATCTTCCGGAGCGTAGACAAATTGTGGCTCGAACGCGTCGTCAAAATCGTAGACGTCATTGAAGTCCTCTCGGCGATCTTCGTCGCTCTTTCGCATTTGTTCGATGCGAATCAAGTTGTAAACCAGTTCCCCAAAGTCGCTGGTCGAATAAAGGCCCCAACTGGCCAAGACAATTTTCGCCAAGTAGCCGTATTGTTCCATCGCATACAAACGGCAAGCTTCACACAACTGCTGGCCGGTGACATGTCGGGGATTCGGACGGTCAGAGTCAGGATTCTCTTCGAGTGACGGATCTGAATCATCTTCCAGAGCTGAGCCCAACAAATTTTCGTGGGCGTACTGAAGCGATTCACGTATGAACTGGTAGGCTTCAATTTTGAATCGCTCGTCCTCGGCCAACAGATCTCGCATCGCCTGCAATGGAGACTTCATCGTGTTATGTCTTCGGTTATTCGGAATATGGAATCAGCAATGAACTTGTTGGATCATCACGACTTTGGTTTTTTCTCGTCGGACGTGGTACTGGCCCCTTCCTTGCGTCCTTTGCCGCGTCGCGAACGCTCTTCAGGTTGGCGTGTGATGCTGAGCACATCGTCGCCAGCGATCATGATACGTCGATTGTCTTCTGTTCGAACGGTCAACTGTTGGGAAAGAATGTCTTGTCCCAGCACGGTCACGTTGCCCTCTCGTGTGAGCACGATGCTGCCAGGCAACGGCAGGTCTTTCGACAAGGCTTCGTAGGTATCGAACTCGTAACGTAAGCAGCATTTCAAACGGCCGCAACGACCCGAAATCTTGGATGGGTCCAAGGTCGCCTTCTGCAACTTGGCCATCTTCATCGAAACCGGCGGCATTTTACTCAGGAAGGTCGCGCAGCAAATCGGTTGGCCGCAGTCACCGTAGTCTGCGAGCAGTTTCGCTTCGTCACGCACCCCGATCTGGCGCATCTCGATCCGCGTTTGAAACTGCTTGGCTAAATCACGAACCAACTGTCGGAAGTCAACTCGTTGGTCAGCCAAGAAATAGACGACCACGCGTTCACCGCCGAGCATCCGTTCGACGTCGACCAATTCCATCTTCAATTTCAACGCGTTGACACAGCGCAGAGCGACCTCCATGTCACGCGCGGTCTTGGTTTCCAAATGTTGCCACTGCGTGCGATCTTCGCCACTGAGCCGACGCAAAATGCGTCCTTCGGTCGGCTCGTTCATCGAATCGACTGCCGCCGAAGTTGCCTCACACAGCACCGTGCCGATCTCCGTGCCACGGCTTGAACGGGCAACGACTTCGTCGCCGTATCGATAAGCCTGCAGCGAAGACATCACGCCAAGGATGCGCATGGAACCAAAGCGAACCACGTACTCCCAGCGACGCTTGGTCTCGGCGGGACGTTCTGTGACAGCAACTTCCTCACTCATTCTTTCTTCTCGCCGTCTTTGACCGGCTGCTTGTCAGCAGACTTGGCTTCCGACTTCTTCGCAGGTTTCGCTTCCTTCTTCTCTGCGGGCTTCGCTTTTTCCTGCTTAGGTTCGACTTTGGGCTTCGCTTTCTTCGCTGGCTTTTCCGCCTTTGCTTTTTCGTCCGCAGGCGGCGTCTTCATTTCCTTCTCTTCGGCTGGCTTCTCCGCATCCGCTTTGGGTTCTTGCTTCGGCTCTTTCTTGGGCTCCGGTGGTTTTGGCTGCGTCCACTTCCATGACCGACCGGCCATCACGATCCCGTTTTTTCGCGTGCCGGCGAACAGCTGTCCGTCGCCGTTCCAGCACAACGCCCAAACACCGCTGGTCGCGTCCATCGAATCGGTCCCACCGGTGGAAGGGAAATGCAATCGTCCGCCGACTTCTCCCGCGGCGACCTGCCCGCTAGGTGACACAGCAAGTTGCGTGATCCAATCGGATCCTTTGGCAACGCTCTTGACCTTGGCGTCCGCCTTGGCGGCGCACTGATAAACGTTTCGATCGCTGCTGCCCACCAACAGTTGCTTTCCGTCTTCGACGAAAGCAACGCACCAAGCAGTCTCTTTGCTGACTTCGATGCTTGCTTCCGATTCAAGACTAGGCCACTTCAAGAGGTGCACGTGTCCGCCGCCATCACTGGCTGCAACGCGGGAACCATCGGGAGAAATGTCGAGGCCGGTCACTGCATGTCCATCGAGCTCGACGGACTTGGAAACCTTGCCTGTTTCGAAGTCCCAGATCATCACTTTGCCTGCCTCGTTGCCTGCGACGACCGACTTTCCGTCTGGGCTAATCGTCATGGCCTGACACCAACGCTCGAAAGCCTTCTCGTGCGTCTTTGCCTTGTTGGCTTTTGTATCAAAGACGACCAAGTTTCCTCGGTAATCAACACTGGCAACCTTGCTGCCGTCGTCGGTCGTATCCACGCACCAGACAGCTGCTGGATGGGAATAGAGTGCCGTCATTTTGGAAGGATCTGCCGCGTCAAAGGAGTACACCGTCGCTTCGCGTAGCAACAATCCATCCGCGGTCGCCGCCACGAACTGGCTGGACGAACCCAAGGGGGCGATGGAGGTGACCCAAGTTGTCACGGCACCCGTCGCGGGCGACTTACTGTCGTCTGCAGCAAGTGGCACCGACAAGAGAGTCGCGAATGAGCACATCAAACAGAATGCAATCGATGTTCGATTCATGGTTTGAACTGAATCCTGAGTTGGAAAGGTGGGAATGGGAGGAGAGGTAGAGGTATGGGAATCACTCGCGGCAATGAGCCAACGCCATCAGCGCGTACGCCGTTACTAGCTGTCGGTCGCCTTCCATCCAGCGATCGCTGCCGGTGTTCACCCAGGCGCCGTCTTCTTGCTGCGTCTTCAGCAATTGTGAAACAAGTTCTTGTCGCCAGGAGTGAGGAGTGCCATCGGCATCGTCGATGATATCGACATCCGCCGCGCTGAGTGCTTTGGCGAAGGTGTGGTAGTAGTAGAACAAACCTGACTGGCCCATGCCGGGGTTGTCTTGCAATGAATAGTTGCTGCGAATGAACTTCATCGCCGCAATCACGCGGGGATCATCGGCAGTCAGGCCGGCATAAATCATGCTTTTCAATCCCGCGTATGTCATCGACGCGTAGCTCCGCAGGCCACCGTTGGCGCCCTCGCCGGCTTGGCTTTGCCCGCCAGCAGCGGGTGTGTAATAGAAACCGCCATCGCCTTCTTTCTTGGCGTGTGGTGTATCGTTTCCTTCGCCAGCCAAGTTCTGTGTGCGGACGACAAATTTCAATGCTTTCTGAATCGCTTCATCGTCTCCATCGTTGCCCAACTCATGGAGCGCATCGATCAGGAACGCGGTGTTGGAAAGATCTGGACGTTTATGTTTGCCGTATCCTGCACCGCCGTAAGCCTCGTCCGAGGACTCGATTCCTTCGCCCTCATCCCATTGAATTCCCTTCAAGTATGCCTCGGCGCGTTTGAGTGGGCTGTCGTACCTTCCGTCTTGGTTAGCTTTCAGCAGGGCACCCACGGCAACCGACGTCTCGTAGTTTCGGTAGAGCGATCCTGTCGCATAAATTCCACCATCGCCTTGAAACTTGGACTCGATGAACTTCAGTGCTTTTTCAATGGCAGGATCAGAGGTCGCCTGCGGCCGGTGCTCGAGAATCGCTCGCACACAAAGGGCCGTGACCGCAGCACCTGTCTCGGGACTGAAAGCCCCGTCATTCCCCTGCCCACGATTCTTCAAGAACTCGATCCCACGATTGGCCGCGCGATCGATGGTCGTGTTCAGCTCTTCAGCAGTTTGCTCTTCAGCAGTTTGTCTTGGCGGATCGGCGAAACAGGGGACGGCGGTGCCCATCACGAACGCGATCAACATCAGGAACCGAGAATCTTTTCGTTGCATGTTCAAACTCCCTTGAATGGGAAATCCTTGTCTTGAAATGGAAGGACGGCCGAGCAGACGAATGAATGAGAATCCGATTCGCTGACCCACCTTGGTGCTTTTTCAGCTGCTGCGGCACTCATCGTCGGTGGAATCGATCCAACCGGCAATCTTTCTAGCTCTATCTTATCCACTGAACGTGCCCGAATGCAGTGGCGTCATCTCTTGGACGATGAATTGAAGTGCATGCGTACGTAATTTGCAAAATGAACTTCTTTTGTAAATCGACATTCGTATGCAAATTGACTTTCCACTGGTATTCCATTTTCTTCCGGTATCTCGGCCATGTCTTCCCAACCGCACCGTATCGATCCTCCCAGCACGTCAGTGCCCAGGATGGTCGGACCTCGGGGCGGGGGACCACCAGTAAACGCAAATTCAAGCGGTCCTCAGCCGCCATTGCCGAGCATTGTCAGCGGCCAACCGGCCGGCGAAGCTGCCCCCCAGCATCAAGCGACGGCCTGTCCGGCATCATCATTGGAGCTGGAAGAGCAATGGCTGCGTCTGCATTCGGGCGACTTGATCGACCGTCTGCAATCCTGGGCCAGCGATCTTGATGCGCGAGAAGCCCAATTGAACGCCAGGTCTTCTCTGCTTGATCACCGAGAACGACGGTCTCGTTTGCAGCAGCAGGATCTATCCACGGAATTGGCCGAGCAACAGCGCTCGGTCGCCCGTCTTCGCGCCCAAGTTGAGGCCCATGCCAGGCGACTTGCTTTCCAGCAAGATTCCGACGTTTGACTCCGATTCGCTGGCAAAATGGGGCAGACCGTACCGTTTGGGCAACAAACTAGCCCGGAAATCTCCAGATAGCGGCCGTTATCAGCCGCCCGGTTGTTGCCAGCATTGGGTGTGAAAGCGCAAAATATCGCCTTCTTTGGTTTGATTTTTGCACCCAGACGATATTCGGAGACCTCGATGGCGCGACCAGTAACTCTCTTCACGGGCCAGTGGGCCGACCTGCCAATCGAAGAAATGGCCCGGATGACCGCCGAGTTCGGATACGACGGAATCGAACTGGCTTGCTGGGGAGATCACTTCGAGGTCGATAAAGCGCTTGCCGAAGATGACTACTGCGATAACCGCCGCAAACTCTTGGACGATGCTGGCCTACAGTGCCACGCAATCAGTGCTCACTTGGCTGGCCAGGCAGTCCTGGACAACATTGACGAACGACACCAAGCCATTCTGCCGCCTTACGTTTGGGGTGATGGCGACCCAGCTGGCGTGAACGAACGAGCCGCTGAAGAACTGAAGAACACCGCCCGCGCTGCCCAAAAGTTTGGCGTCGATGTCGTCAACGGTTTCACCGGCAGCAGCATCTGGCACCTGCTGTACTCTTTCCCTCCTGTACCGCCCTCCATGGTCGACGCGGGATTCGATCTGCTTGCAGAACGGTTCAACCCAATTTTGGACGTGTTCGGTGAGTGTGGTGTTCGGTTCGCGCTGGAGGTTCATCCAACTGAGATCGCGTTCGACATCTACACTGCTCAACGAGCATTGGAAGCGTTGGATCATCGAGCCGAGTTTGGCTTTAACTTCGATCCCAGTCACTTGATCTGGCAGGGGATCGATCCGGTCCAGTTCATCCGTACGTTCGCAGATCGCATTTACCACGTTCACGTCAAAGACGCGATCGTGACGTTGGACGGCAAGAGCGGCATCAACGCCAGTCACCTGAACTTTGGTGATTCACGACGCGGATGGGATTTCCGCAGCCCCGGTCGTGGGGGAGTGAACTTTGAAGAGATCATTCGTGCCTTGAATGACATCGGCTACGACGGACCACTTTCCATCGAGTGGGAAGATAGCGGCATGGAGCGGAGCTTTGGCGCCAAAGAGGCTTGCGAGTTCACCAAGAAATTGGATTTCTCGCCGAGCAATCGCGCCTTTGACGCGGCCTTCGACGATGCCAACTGATCGCGTCTCCTGGAGTCTACGAAAACAGTAATGAAGATCACTGTAAACGGCCGCAGCGTCGATATCGAATCTCCGCTGACGGTGGAGCAACTGTTGGACACTGTCGACGTACCGCCGAACTACTTGGCGGTCGAGGTCAACTCGGATGTCGTGCCTCGCGAGGAGTACACCACCCATGTCGTTGACTCGGGTGATGACGTGGAAGTGGTCACCTTGGTCGGTGGCGGTTGAGGAAGCCGAAGCCAACAAGAGTTTGACTCCACCGAAGTTGACTCCATTAAAAAAGAGCTCTATTGACTGTCAGTCCCCTTACGAATTCATCCACAGATCAACCCTTGGTGGTTGGTGGGCACACGCTCCACAGTCGCCTGATCGTCGGCACCGGACGATACGACTCGATGGAGCAGATGCGTGATTCGCTAGATGCCTCCGGCTCAGATTGCGTGACGGTTGCTGTTCGACGGGAGCGACTTTACGATCGCAACGGCCAGAACATTCTGGATTTCCTGGACCTCGATCGCTACACGCTGCTGCCAAACACGGCTGGTTGTTACACAGCCATCGATGCGGTCCGAGCAGCCAAACTGGGACGTGAAATCCTGCGTACTCTTGGGAATGCTGGGTCAGATTGGGTCAAACTGGAAGTCTTGGGAGACAGCAAAACTCTGTTGCCCAATCCCGGCGAAACGATCATCGCTTGCGAAGAACTGGCCAAAGAAGGTTTCCAAGTTCTGTGCTACACCAGTGACTGTCCCGTGACCGCCCAAAAGTTGAAAGCCGTTGGCGCAGCCAGTGTGATGCCCGCCGGCAGCCCGATTGGAAGTGGACAGGGACTATTGAATCCCAACAACTTGCAGATCATTCTGGAATACTTGAAGGAAGACGATCCGACTTACCCTGTGATCATTGATGCGGGTGTGGGAACGGCAAGCGATGTCAGCGAAGCATTCGAATTGGGTGCTGACGGAGTGCTTCTCAACACAGCCATCGCTCATGCTCGTGATCCAATTCGGATGGCGAAGGCGATGAAGCACGCCACGATCGCCGGTCGCGAAGCTTACCTTTCAGGCCGAATTCCCAAGCGGCTCTACGGCACCGCCAGCAGTCCCAGTGAAGGCGTCATCAGCACTCGTCCCTACGGATCCAAGAACGATTCCTGAGTGCCGGAGTGGGGCGAGGCGATTCAAGCCGAACGTTTGCGGCGTGAACGATGCGAATCATGAAGGTCGCTGTCTCGGTGTTCGTTCATCGGCGGCTGAGTCGGCTGATTGCTGGCGAACAGCTTCTCGTCGCGTAAGTACTTGCTGACAAGCCGCAGCAGTTCATCGCGGTAACTACCTGGCTCTCTGCCTTCTTCAATCCAAGCTCGAAGTTCAATTCGCTGAGAGCGTTTCCCGACGCAGACCAGCGTTGCTTGGGGGGCAGGCGTGATCAACACGTCCG
>JBGCGI010000127.1:0-12679 GCA_045110715.1 Rubripirellula sp. | reverse complement strand
AGGTGATGACAATCAATAGGGTTCGCACAGCAATCTCCCGGGTCGAACGATCTGTCTTTTTGAAGCAGGCAGCATCCTAACCGACCGCAGGATCCAAAGGGGAAGCATGCCTGCTATGGAGCGTATGAGAATCAAAAAAGGGAAAGATCAGGATTCGCAGCAGTGGTCAAAGAGATGGATTTGCTGACAATGGTCGCCTACCAAACACCTCCATCGCTCAGGCTGGCATTATGAAACTTGCGCAGGTTCTTCTCTTGATCGCGGTTCTTGGATTCAACACTTCGTTGGCGCAGCAACCGGGGACCTTGAAGCCGTTGGTGGATACGTTGACTCCCTTGCGAGAAGGGGCACCGCCATCAAACTTCTCTGAAATGTGGGCAGGCTTCGATCCGCGCGCCGAGTCGCTGCAGATCGAGACGCTCCACGAGTGGGAAGAGGAGGGTGTCGTTTTGCGGATCGTGCGTTTTCACATTGGCGTCTTCAAAGGAACGCCAACCAAGTTGGCGGCGGTGTATGGGTATCCCAAGGGCGGCACGGAGCTTCCCGGCTTGCTGCAAATCCATGGCGGCGGCCAGTACGCCGATTACAAGGCCTGCTTGATGAACGCCAAGCGGGGATATGCCACGGTCTCGATCGCGTGGGCTGGTCGGATCTCAGCGCCCAACTATCGTGTCACCCCCAACGAGGTCAAATTATTCTGGGATCAAGAGACGGATCATCCCAACTACAGATTGACCACCGACTGGGGAGTCCTGGATGGCTATCACGCGCCCGGTCGAAACCCGCGCAACGCATTCCCAAGTGCGAAGGCAGCCGCATGGACACTCGATTCAGTTGAGTCGCCTCGCAATAGCGGTTGGTTTCTTTGCGCCCTCGCTGCCAGGCGTGCGCTAACCTTTCTGGAGCGACAGCCCGAAGTCGATGACGACCGATTGGGCGTGTACGGACATTCGATGGGTGGCAAATTGACGGTCATGACCGCTGTTGATTCTCGTGTCAAAGCGGCGGCCCCGTCGTGCGGTGGAATCAGCGACCGCGACAACGACAGTCCACTATTTTGCTCGACTCTGGGCGACGACGTCAGCTTGAAGCAGATTTCTTGCCCCATCTTCTTTCTCAGTCCCGCGAACGACTTTCATGGGCGGATCGGCGATTTACCAGACGCGGTGGACGAGATCACGAGTAAGGATTGGCGCGTTACCTGTTCGCCGCAGCATAGCCACCAAGACACACCCAAGTATGAAGTCGCGACGTTGTTGTGGTTCGACCAGCACTTGAAAGGCACGTTCACGGTCCCCCAGACACCAAGTTCGAAATTAGAATTGGATTCCGACGATGGCGTGCCGGTGTTGATCGTCCAACCGGATTCGTCGAAGCCTGTGCAATCGGTGGAAGTTTTCTACACGCAGCACGGGTTGCCGAATGAGACGCCCAAGGATCGAGAGATCACAACGCATCGATTTTGGCGACATGCGGAAGCTCGAGAGTCCAATGGAAGCTGGACTGCGAAACTTCCGATCGCCAGCACGGATAAACCACTCTGGGCTTATGCGAACGTGGTGTACGCGTTGGACGCGCCCGTTGCTGGCGCCGGTTACTACTACGGAGTTTACGAAGCGAATGAATTCAATTTGTCTTCGTTGTTGGCGATCGCGACGCCAGAGGAGTTGGCGGCGGCAAACGTTCGTGTGGTTCCCAATTCAACGCGGATGATTGAAGACTTTGCGGACGGCTGGGAACGCGAATGGTTCACCTACAAGCCTGAGAAATGGGGGCGGACCACCCACAAACTCTATGATCAAGCCTATCGAGCTCCGCCCAATTCCCAGATGGCCATGGAGGTCCGCTGTGATGAAGCGAACGAGTTGGTGGTTTTGATTGACGAACACGCCGCGGTCGTGAAGTTGGAAGGCGGAAATCAATGGAAAGAAGTGACGCTCGACCCACAGGACTTCAAAACTTTGGCAGGCGAACCGCTGCCAAACTGGGAAAGCGCGAAACGTTTGACCCTGAGTGAGGCAGAACGCTTGAGGCCTGCGCGTGGTGAAAAGGGCGAGCCAAAAGTCCTCGGCAAAAATTGGCGTGGCCCCAACCCAGAGTTTCGAAACCTGCGATGGCAGCCGCGAGCGAAGCTAGGCAGCGCGGATCCGTCTTCGGTGTTGGACGTCTTTCCCGCGTCTGTCACTGGCACCCAAGAGAAGGAACTCGGTGTGACGGAGTTTTCGCAAGACTACCGCCCAAGTCAGAGCCTGTGGGATCAACGTCTGGATGAATCGCAAGTTTTCCTGGCTCAAATCAAGCACGTTCAGAGCGATGACGATTCTTTTGAACTGCGGATTGGAAAGGGTGGGCAGATCTATTCGCTGCGCGGTCCGTTCGGAGAAAGCGTTCCGCCTTCCTGGCGTGCAGATGGCAGTCACGTTTCGCCATGGAACGACGAGGTTTGGCAATTTGTTGCCGTTTGCACCAAGTACAACGGGCTCGAAGCGACGCAAAAGGTGGGCAAGATTCCAGATGGCCTTGCGGACCAGATCAAGCAACGTGGGTACCGTGATCTCTTTTTCGTCCACAACTCGGGAGTCTATTTGCCTGGGGAAACAAAGCTCAAGTCGCTTTACTGTCCCTTGCTTGCCTCCCAGTGGCACGAGCAGCAGAGCTGTTTTCGGATGTTGAATTGGGGATTGGTTCCTCAAATCAAGACGCTGCATCGATCGCCGCTGCTGTACTACACACAGGTGCGTGACGCAGGCGATGGCGTGATCGAACTAACGTGGGTCGTGCATAACTTCAGCGATCGCGAGGATATTGTTTTCGATCACTTGAATGCTCCTTGGGGCGGCACGCGGATCAGTAGCCTGCCTCTACGCTATATCAGTTCACCGGAGGGTCAATTGCTTGAGCGCGAGGGATTTCTGAACGCCCACGGTGCTGTGGACGTTCGCAAGACAGGCGGCTGGAATATTTCATGCGCGTCGGACGCCGACGATAGTCCCAGCCTGGCTTTGGTCTATGGTCGCGACAGGCATCTTGCGGCAGAGCAGGAGCGGAAGGCGGCGGGAGAACCATACTGTCAGTTCACACACTCGCTGTATCGCGATTGGCGGGCCAACGAACCGCTGTACAAGAATTCGTGGAGTGATTGGCAAACGCGGCCGGCCAACAGTTTTCGTAACTACGACGTTTGTGAGATCATTCCTAAGCTACGCATCGTGCCGGGGACAAGCATTTGGTTTCGCAGCTACCTCGTTTCGGGCCGTAAAGACAAGGTGATGCAGCAGGCAACGCAACTGGTGAATCAGGTGGACTACGGCTTGCTCGAATTCAACACTTCAACAACGCCCATGTCTGTAATCGAGCAGGAGACAAAGACGGGTACAAAAGTGAAGTTCAAGGTTTTCACCAGGCCGGTTGCTGGCACCAAACCATTGTTCGCGATCCGCGATCTGCGAACACAGCGTCAGGTGATGACCACCGATCCCTACCATTTTGTGCAGAAAGAGAAGTTGAGCTTTGAGCTACCGGCAGAGCATCCGCATCGTGACTACTACGCCAGCGCGTATGGGTACTCGCTTGAGCATCACCACAGCGATTGGCAGTCGTTGGTGGGCTACGCCTATGAATCCCAGCCAGCTTCGGCTGCTTGGCAGCGATTGTCCGAGGTGCTTGGCTCAGACTTGTTCCCAGCGACGACTGATCACCACCTTGAGGTGTGGGTGAAGCGTATCGCTGTGGAAGGAACCGAATCTTGATCTAGCGATGGTAGACGTACGCGGGCACGTAGATTCTGCGGCGGCTGCTGTACCGGCTGCTGGTCATCGGCAGTGAGTTCCAGCGGGGACGCAGTGGTTCGTATCCCATCCACGCGTTGTATTCCAAACGGGCGCGACGTTGATCGGCCTGATACAGAGCTCTTGCTTGACGCAGTTCTGCCACCGTCATTTTCGACTTGCGTGTGTCGCTTTGACTGGTGCTGACATTGTCACTGAACTGGACAGTCGGTTTCTCCAAGGAGTCGAACAGACCGATTCGATCAATGCCTTCCTCAGGCATTTTCTCTGGCTCTTGAGCGTTCGCGACTGCCAGCCCTGAAATCAGTGCGATGGAAGCGACAAGGAGGATAGATCGGCGGGCTTTCATGTGTATTTCCGCGGCCATTGGTGGTTGTGTGGAACCTATTGGGATCAGATCGGTGCCGAAGGAGGATTCCTCCACCACAAGCGGGTTAGTTCGTCGGCTTGAAAGCGTTAGCGGCCAAACGTGCGGATTATTTCGATTGTCCCCTTTCAATTCTCTTGAATCCGATTCCACTAGATGGTCAACGATGCGTTTGACACGGTTTTTCGTTAAGTTAAAACTCATTGATTCACCCTCCCAACCTTTCCACTGGAGATTCGTCCCCGTGAAGACAGTCGCCCTGATCATGAAATCTTTCGCCGCCTTGATGGTCGCGTTCACGCTGGGTTGCGCCCCGCCCCCTCCACCAACCGCCACTCCCGCAGCAACTGGTTCGGGCGGCTCGAACACAACCGCTTCAGGAAATACGACCACCTCAGGGAACACGACCACATCGAGCAACAATGTGACTGCAGCAGTGGAAACTCCAGTCACGGAGACACCTGTTGTTGAAGATGCTCCTGCAAAGGAAGAGGCCGAAGCAGCACCTGCTGCCGAAGAAGCACCTGCTGCTGAAGAAGCACCCGCTGCTGATGCCGAAGAAGCACCTGCTGCCGAGGAAGAAGCCAAGACGGAAGAGAAAGCGGAGTAGTTTCGCAAGCTTCCGAATGGTCATCCTATAAAAAAACGACGTGCAACTTGGTTGCACGTCGTTCTTTTTTGCGCTGAAATCGGCCGTCGCACTAAGCGACAGGTTTCTTCATGAACTCGGTTTCTGCCTGGATGCTGCTACCGTCTGGTGTGGCGTCGTTGTCGACCTCGAACCACTCTTCCTTGAATTCCATGTAGCCGCCTTTGCCCTCGTTTGCATTCTTGAGAGCGACGTTGGTTCCCAGAGCAATCACCGCATCGCCCATGGCGACTTCTGGATGACAGCGAGGTCGGTTCTCTGCGTCAGGGTTACGGATGCAGTAAGCCCAGTGCTCGATTTCTTCGCGGTAGCCGCGGCTGACCGGACCGGAGTCTGCTGCTTGGGCAACCGGTGCTGCCATGTCACCACTGGCACTTGTATCCAGAACATAGCTGCCTGATTGCTTGGTGACACCGACTTTGCTGCTGGTGTCACTATTACGATACAGCAAGACATCGGTTTCCTTGTCCAGCACAAGTGTTCCCTTGCTGCCCATCACGACTTCACCCCAGCCACCAAAGCCATTGCCGTTGATCGAGGAATAGGTGACGACCACTTTCTTATTTGGATCGGTCTCGTATCCAGGCACCGGACCATCCTGTGGAGGATAGTTCAGGATCTTGTCGCGGTAGCCGACATCAAAGGTCTTGGAATACTCTGGCCCAGGGAACTCGAACATGCAGTACACGTGGTCACCCACGCCGCGGTCTTGCGGCATGATGTGTCGACCACCAACAGCATGAACACTTAACGGGTGAACTTTCTTGCCATCGTCACGCAATGAGCTCAGGAAGATACTGACCGCGTCAAGTTGGTGACTGCCCAGTTCGGCCATCAAGCCAGCACCGGTACGTTGGAACAATCTCCAGCGATGCAGCTCTTCCATCGAAGTGAAGACTTGGTCGCCCAAGGAGAAGTCTTCATACCCGAACTGTTTTGGGTCAACGTTCTTATCGGAGTCCCAAGCCAACAGCTGGGCAAGCTCGGCTTGCAGCTTGATGATTTCTGCAGGATCTTTGGCGTTCTTGAGTCGACCACGACGGTTGCGAATATCGCCTCCGATCTTGTCGTACATTTTGCCATCGACACCCTTCTCGCCACCAGGGATGGGCATTTTCCAGCTGTCACCGCCAGGCAAGTTGCCACGGTGCCACTGAGCACGAATGTGATGAAGTTGTCCGAGCAAGCCCCAACGGATCAAGTTGATCGCGTTGTCGTACTTAACGTTGTAGTGTCGTTGGTGACCGGTTGCCAAGTGAAGCGGGTTCCCCGCTGGATCGGTCATGCTGGCTGCCATCCGAGCCATCACCTTGCACTGGGCGACGTTGTGAGCCATCAATTTTTCAGTCAGAACGTGCAGGCCTTTCTCCATCGCCAATGCGGCGACCGGAGCGTGAAGCCAAAGTGGCAACGCGATGATGACCGCTTCGATATCCGGATCATCCAAGCAGGCCATGATGCCGCCGTTGCTGCCGTCATAAACTTTGACGTTCTTACGCGCTTCGCTTTCGTCTTCGTAACCAGCCACCGAGATCAGGCCGGGACGACGCACCAAGGCGGATGGGCTTGAGTGATCGCCGTGGAACGCACGATGCTGTCCGAAGGGACGAATGTCGCAGATGGCTTTGACATCGACATACTCGGGATTGCAGCCGCCGATCAACACGTTGCCTTCGTCGCCGGTGCCAATCACCGCGATCCGGACAGGATCATTGACCTTGTTGTAGCCGAAGTAGGCAGCACCCAAGCCAGCACCGCTAACGGCACCCGCCGAAATGATACCGCGTAGGAAATCCCGTCGATTGACGTCGTAATAGCTGCTGACAGCAGAGTAGTAATTGTGCTTGCCAACTTCGCGCTGTTCGCTGGAAAGTTTGTCGACCATTGTTACACCAGTGAGTTTGATTTTGTGAGTTATTTCGTTGAAGCAAGTGAGTTCATTCTACCGAGCCGAAACCGGCTCTGGCAAAACCCATTCGCTCAAGTTGTTTCAGGTTGGGCACTAGCATTCTTGCGGACGAGCAAGTGCAGGAAGAAGTCGAGGCCCGCAAATCGGCCCGCTCCGGTCGCTGCCAGTACAAAACAGGCCATGCTCTCAATCAGCTGATACATGCTGGAGGACGGGCCGGTTGTGGGCGGATACTGACTCAGGAAGACCGAAAAGAGGAAACCTGCCGCTGCCAAGGCAGCCAGCGGGGTGAAAAGTCCAAGCAGCAGGCATAAGCCAACTGCGATATCGAAGTACGGAATCCACTGATCCATGACGCTGGTATCAACGTTGAACGTCCGTGGCTTGTCGAGTCGGAATCTGCCTCGACTGGCCCGTTGATCCTCCGAAGCAATCTCATTGATGGACGATTCAAACCCGCTCCAAACGCCACTGACTTGTTTCATCGCAGCGGCTCCCTTGCCCTGCCATTCGCGGCGAATGGTCGATCGCTGACCGCCCAAACTGGACACACCGTCGCGAACCGCTTTCTCATGCTCATCGGTCTCTAGCATGCGAACGCGTTCACGCCCCAAGCGGTATTCCTCGAGATCGGCGGCGTTGGTTTCGATGACCCAGTCGTACTGTTCCATCGACGACTTCAAACTCGCGTCAGCAAGCTTGATTTGGTTCTCGTCAAATCCGTAATGCGCCGCAGCCTTGCCCTGATAGTCTTTCAAGATGGCTTGCGTGTTTTCCTTGTTCAAACGCAGTTGGCCTTCGGAATCCCAGACCATTTTGCGGAAATGCTCTGCGAAGGGGCCCTTCGCGTTGGCAAAGAACGGAGCCGCACTCCAGTTGCCAGCGTCGCGTTTGTCGACGCCCTCACAATAGAAATGCCATCCGATCGAGATGCGTAACAGCACCAGCATGGTGGCCGCGATCAAACCAAGTAGCCGCGGGGACAAACCCCATCCGATCAATAGCCGGAGGGGAAACAGAAGCAAATTGCGCACGAAACGACGGATCCGTGGAAGGGAGGAAGGAAGGTAGAGCGGAAGTGCCTTTTGGGCCCCCTAGCTTACACAAAAGCATTCAGAATTCGCCACCAGCCCTCAAATCCTGCCAACTTCCACGAATTGCCGGACGAGGCGGGTCCCCTGTCGTCCGTTTTCCCGCCAAACAAGCGGCGGACGCAGAAATCCGGCGATGAACGACGTTCCCCCTGCGGCTACGGCCAAAACGACCTTACCAGCGAGAAAATGATCCCAACCGCGAAAGCAAGCGTTGCCAAGAACGAGACGACGACGAGTGCGACGACCGGCCACACGCTGCCGGTGTGTTTACCTTCATCGTAGTACTCACGCATCAATTGCAAGTTGCGATAGTTGGCCTTGAAGAACAAGTCAAAGATGTTGCCCAATAGGGGCACGGTCCCCACCACCGCGTCGAGCAGCACGTTCAGCATCATTCGTGCGACTAATCTTGCACTGGCCCCATTCTTCGCCATCGTGGCAACGAGCAGGCCAGAGAACCCCAAACTCAAAATGTCTCCTGCCCCCGGTATCAATCCGAGCAAGAAGTCGACGCCGAATCGGACTTTCGTTCCAGGGATGCGAAACTTCGTGTCCAGCAATCGACTGAAGCGATCCACCCACTGTAAATCCGGGGATGCCGCCTGTTGAGCTTCTGTGAGCACCGGATCGTCAGTGACTGGCTTGCTTCGTGAATGCATCGAGGTGATCTGACTCGCTTGAGGTGGTCTCGTTGGGTGCGTTCGGACGAATTTTGACTCGCCGCGCCCAGCCAACCATCCTATCAGTGGAATCACGCCCCTGTCGTCGCTCTCTTTCATCGCAGCCCAGCGCGGGTCATACTCGTCCTTCAGGTGCGACGAGTTTTTCAGCGGGAGTAGGAAATGTGCGGAATCACGGGAGGTGTTTGGCAGGCGGACCGACATGCGATTTCGCCAAGCTTGTTGAACAAGATGACCGACTCGATCGCGCATCGCGGTCCTGATCACTCGCAGACTTGGATCGGTACCGATCACCGCGATGCCTACGGCAAGCCTCTATGTGCCGCGTTGGGGTTTCGCAGGCTCAGCATCATCGACCTGGAAGGTGCTGCCCAACCGATGGCAAATGAAGACCAAACCATTCGAATGGTCTTCAATGGCGAAATCTATAATTACAAAACCCTGCGTCGTCGCTTGGAAGGCACCGGACATCAGTTTGCGACGCACGGAGATGGGGAGTCGATCCTGCATCTCTATGAGGATCTCGGAACCGATTGTTTTTCCCAACTCAATGGAATGTTTGCAATTGCGATTTGGGATTCCAATCGCAATCGAATGATCTTGGCCCGCGATCGGATTGGGCAAAAGCCGTTGTACTACGCGGTCAAAGATGGGCGGTTGGTGTTTGGCAGTGAACTGAAATGCTTGGCAGCAGTCGAGGGCATTTGCAGCGAAGTCGACCCCGGCGCGATCGACGAATTCCTGACCTATCAGTACATCCCGCCACCGGGCACGATTTGGAAAGGCGTTCGCAAGCTGGCTCCTGGGCATTTTGCTGTTTTCGAGAATGGCAACCTGTCAGTCGAGCGCTATTGGGATTTCGATCCCGCTGTCGAGCGACCGATTCGACGCGAGGAAGCATGTGAGCGACTACAAGAGTTGCTGACAGATTCGGTCAAGCTACGCATGCAAAGTGACGTGCCGCTGGGATCTTTCTTGTCAGGTGGAATCGATTCCTCACTGATCACCGCGATCGCTCAAGGCCAAAGTTCTCAACCCGTGCGGACCTTCAGTATCGGTTTTCCCGTTTCCGATTTTGACGAGACCGCCTATGCGGCCCAAGTCGCAAAGCATCTGGGCACCCAGCATCAACGCTTTGAAGTGATGCCTAGTGGAGTCGACGTGATCGACAAATTGGTCTGGCACTACGACGAGCCCTTTGGTGATTCGTCCGCGGTACCCACCTGGTATCTGTCCGAATTGACACGCAAGGAAGTGACCGTTGCGCTCTCGGGGGACGGGGGCGATGAATTGTTTGCTGGTTACGAACGTTATCGCGCGCTCTGGTTGAGCCAGCGTCTGCAGAAGGCATTTCCGTTGCACAAAGTTCCCGGCATCGGATTGGTGCAGAAGCTGCCCGATTCGAATCGTCGTCGTTCGATCATTCGCCGCGGCAAACGATTCCTGGAAGCCATCGGCCAGCCCGCCGCCCGTCGCTACTTGAATTGGCTGCAGATCTTTCCTGAATCAATGCGGGCTTCGTTGTACACGGACGACTTCGTCAGTTCGCTGCCAGGCGATGACCCTTTCGATTTCTTGGGCTCGGCGTGGGCCCGAAGCGAAGGTCGCGATGTGGTTTCACGAGCTTCGCTCAGTGACATCCTGACCTACTTGCCCAGCGACCTGTGCACCAAAGTTGACATCGCGTCGATGGGGAATGGTTTGGAAGTTCGCCAACCGATGTTGGATCACCGAATTGTCGAATTTGCAGCTTCGCTGCCGGTGGACTTGAAGTTCCGAGGACGACGAGGAAAACTGATCCTGCAAGACGCTTTCGGTTCGTTGATTCCAAAATCCATTTTCACGCGAAAGAAGATGGGGTTCGGAATTCCTATCGGAACTTGGTTCCGGGATGAACTGAAGCCGATGGTCCATGACACCTTGCTGGCTCCCGATTCCAGGATCGCACCCTACTTCCGACAGGAAGTGGTTGCCGATCTCGTGCGATCACATGAGTCAAGCGAACAGAACCACGGTTACCGTCTATGGAATCTCTTGATTTTGGAGAAGTGGCTTCGTCAGTGGACCTGAATCGACTTAGCAACGCATCAATCAAATTTCAATTCCACTCACAGCAATTTCTGCGCGATACGGGCGTATCAAACGAAAGCCCTCAACGCGCAGAAAACTCATCCATATCCACAGCCCTACTCCGGCCCCGATGGTCGCGGCTATCGTAATTGGGCCTCGCAAGGAAACTGGCATCGGGACCAACCCCGCCCAGAGCTGGATGGCGATACCGATCATCGCGAAAGAGACGAAAAACAGAATGCGATGGGAAAATGTTTCGTGACTCATCAAAACGCGGGTCGCCATCGCAAGAATCCCAAGTGACAAAACAACCAATCCTGGCATCATGACCACCGCGTAACGAAACACATCCGGCGAGATACCTGTTTTGGCCAAGCATGCAAACAGGATCGCGGCTGAGGTGATCCATAGACCAAGTTGCCTCGTGGAAAACTGATGCTCACGCTGACTGGCCGTGGTCGCCCACTGAAGCGCATCCGCCAGCGCTCGACTGGTTTCGCTCTGCCGCAATCTCGGCGCCGGTTTTCTCATCAGTCGAAAGATTGCGCTGGTCAATGGCTTGCGCAAGTCGGCAGTGACGCCCCGTTCGGCCAAGAACCGCATCGTTTCCGCGTGATTCCAATTCTCGCCCTGCTCCGATTCAATCGCTCTGATCCATTGATCGATCGACTTGCCTGAAGCCAAGTCAAGTTTTTGATCCGACATTTCGCTCAAAATACGTTGCAGCCGAAATCCAAACCAACGCGGCAGCGACAGCAAACCGGCCAAGCCGAGCATCACCAACCATCCGTAGCCAATCACTGATAGATCCAGCCTTGTTAGGACTTCCGAACGATTGAGCCAAATGCTTAACAACGTGCCACCAACCAGCAATCCCTGGACGACGAGCAATCCAACAAATCTCCAAGTGTTCTCGACAACGAACAGACTGACCAGAAAGAACGTGAGCGATGCCAGGACGAGCCAGCCATAGCCCGCGGATTGGTCTGCTCCGGCGACAACTAGCCCGAAGGGAGCCGATGCGAACAATCCAATCGGCAAACGGAGGAGCAGTGGAAGCGACGTCCAGGAAAACCATGCGGCGATCATCAAGAATGCCGAGACAACGATCCCAACGGGAATGGCGACGATCGCGAGTGCAACAAAAAGCATGGTACTGCTCGCTATTGGCCAGTTGGTACTAGCCATCCTTGCTTGACGAGAAAGCTGTCAGCGGCAGCGACGGTCTTGCGATACCACTTGCCATCGTCCTTGTTGGAATTGAAAA
Source organism: Rubripirellula sp. (assembly GCA_045110715.1). Classification (GTDB taxonomy): domain Bacteria; phylum Planctomycetota; class Planctomycetia; order Pirellulales; family Pirellulaceae; genus Rubripirellula. Next base: position 855 of record JBGCGI010000127.1, on the reverse strand, counting down.
AGCCATGACCTTGTCCTTCGTAGACATGCAGCTCGCTGGTCACGCCCACCGCGTGGCTATCGTCGCGGAACTTCTCTGCGATGGAAACCGGAATCAGTTTATCCTGGCTGCCCAAGAAAACGATCGAGGGCGGGTCATCCTTGCTCAAATTGTGAGCCGGCGAAAACTCAGGGAATCGCTCTCGCACGCGACTCGCCCCCCAGCCCTCCGGGCCGTTGTTGTAGACAGGGTTGAATAACAGCATCGCATTGCTTTTGGCAGAAACCGATGCATCGTCGTCAGGTGCATCGCCTCCGTCAACCGTTCCGACGAAAGCCGCCAAGTGGCCTCCCGCCGAACCGCCACCAGACGCAATTCGGTTGGGATCAATCCCAAACTCGCCGCTTCGCGATCGGATCCATCGCATCGCCGACTTTGCATCTTGCGTGCAGGTGACAGGTGGCAATTTTTTCTTTTTGTCGAGCAGGCGATACTCGACTTGAAAACAAACCAACCCCCGCTTGGAAAAGTGTTCCGCGTGATCAGAGAACTGGCCTGGCTTTCCGCCAATCCAACCACCACCGTGGAAAAAGACGATCGCCGGCCGGGTATCACTTTCGGTCCAATCTGCTGGCTTGGTGACGTACAAGTTCAGCTCGCGATCTTCGATCTTCTTGTAAATGTGCGCGTCGCTGGGAGGAACTGCATCGCAGAACGAACAGGCACTTAGCAGTAGGAGGAAGCAAAGGAGGTGTCGCATGATGTTGCCGGCAGGCTTGCAGAAGGATGTAAAAAGACCCGCCGGAACAAGACGATCTTGCTCCGGCGGGTCAGACTTCGTTGAAAGGAAACGGCCTGAACTAGGTGGGGTTATTC
>JBGCGI010000126.1:0-9350 GCA_045110715.1 Rubripirellula sp. | reverse complement strand
GGCCGAACTGACCGCAACGTAATAGGTGCCCGTTTCTCGAGCGGTGAAGTCGACAAACGGATCCACACCGTTGCCATTGTCATTGACCACGTTGCCCAGAGAGGACTCTGGATCCAAATGCGACGGCGCGCTGCCGTCGTTGTTGAATGTCAAGTCGATTCCATTGGCACTGCTCAGCACTTGAGCAACCCCAAAGTCATTGAAGAGGCGAACGGTCGTGTCCGGACCGTTGTTGGTGTCAATGTCGACGATCAGACGGTCACCGACGACCAACTCGACCTGATAGAAATCCACATCCCCGCTTGGCTGCACCAAGCCAGGCGAACCATCACCAATCGCAGCTGTCGCGATGAACGCGCCACTGTGTGATCGGCCAACGTGGGTCAAGACGGCTTCGGAAATGGTGTCGTTGCTCTCGTTGGTAGGATCACCTACGAACTGAGACTCGATACCGTCGGCACCGTAAATGGTGTTGTTGACCACTCGAGCACTCGGCTGAACGGCATCGAAGACCGGAGCCTGTTCGATGAACAACGGGAATGAACCGCGTTTGGAGTAGGCGGCGGTGACATAGATGTTACTGACACCTTCCAGGTAGACCGCTGCATTCGGGAATGCCTCTGCCGCTCGCGCGTTCTGCTCTTGGAACTCGCTACGCGAGAATAGGGATGGCCCAAGCGTTGGCGTGACCAACTCTGCCAACCCATTGGTGACCAAGATACTGCCTTGAATCGACTGCTGAATCGACAGCATCAGTTCGAGGTTGCTATGTCCGTAAGAACGATCAGTCGCAGGAAGATTGTTGTAGGGATTGCCGTCAGCACGTCGGTAATAAATCGGAACGTGACCGTCGACCCAGCCGTCGCCACCAATCTGCCCACTACCACCCACATTCGTATTGGCACCCGAAATGTCTTCAAACTCGAACACGACTCGCGTGCCGCCCGCGTCAATCGCGATTGCCATGCCGTCATCGATCACAGGGCCGGCGGCATCGAAGTTCAGACCATCCATTCCGTAAATCACCCAAGGGCGAACCTCGCCCTCGACTTTCACGCCCGCCAGACCTGCTTGGTCGATCGTGTTGTTCCGCACAACCACGCCTGGAGCGATTCCACCGATCACCGAATCATTCAAGGTCGGCAGGTTGCGAACCGCACCTGGATAAACATTGCCCACCGGAGGCTGCTGCAGGAACGGATGCACTTCGGTGATCTGACCTTGATCAAAGATGTCGGTATTCAGTCCGAAGCCAAAGCCACCAAAGAATGAGGCACTGGGCACGCCACGAATGTCACCGGGGTCCACATCACGATCACCGGGTTCGCTCCAAATTCCAATCGCACGAGCATCGCTGATTGTATTGTTCTCGATGATCACAGCCGACTGTGTGCGCCGGTAGTTGAGGTCACCGGTGCCATTGTGATGGATCGCTGCGAGCTGAACATCACCATCAGGACCAGCCACCAACGCTGTCGTCGGTGCATCATCCACCGAATCCACGACCAAGAAGCTTCCCGAAGTCGCACCGAACAGGTTCAGTCGGTTGTCGGTCAAATCGCCCACGTCAATGCCCGACGCCGAGGCGGCTTCCACCTCAAGCTGGGAGGCTTGATTGACCGCAGCGCGGATTTTCTGGGCGACCTCAGCACTTGTGTCTGTATCGGTGAACGGAATGGACAAGTTACTGAAACTGGTCACACCGTCGTCGGTGAACTCGAATCGCTGAGTCGTTGAGCCATCGCTGATTGTGAACGTGTCCCCGTCAGCAATCTGGCTGCCTTCAGGGGCGATGATCGTGATTGCTTGCGAGTGTCGATCATTGGTGTCGAAGTCTCGCACCAACGTCTGGCCGGTAGTTCCGAAGAGACTCTGCTCTGGCACTGCAAAGTCAGTCGCAGTACGAACTTCCAACTGATATTCACCGGTGTTGCCGAAGCCAAACGAGAACCCATCCTCTCCACCACGTGCGTTGAAGACTGTCTCACCACGCTCAGCGAATCCGACGATAAAGTCGTCCAAATAGAGCCCCTCACCTGCTCCGCCACCGATACCGGCCGCGTAATCGAAGGTGATTTGAATGTTGGTGTGACCCGCAAACGCATCCAGCGAGACGATCTCCTGTCGCCACGTCGCACTTGAAGCGATCGGGCTGTTCAGCAAGCCAGCCGAAGGCGTGCCAATCGGATTTTCATTGCTCGTGATCGTGTAAGTCGCACTGTCACTGATGCTGTTGAGCAAGTAGTTGAAGTAGAAGTTGGGTTGGTCGTCCGCCGAGTATCCGGTTAAATCAAACGGCTCGGAAACCAATTGCCCAGTTGCACCGTCACTGCGAGGGAAGTGGAGGCTTTGATTGCCCGACAAGCTGACCGGCAACACGTGGTTCTCGATCGACACATGCAAACGATACTCGCCCTGCACAGGCAGGTTGTCGTTCGTGACCGTCACACCGCCATTTGCCAACGCAACGGCTGTCGTGGTTGGGAAGACGGCAACGAAGTAAGCTCCCGTATCCAACACTCCTTCAAAGAACGGATCAAGCGAAAGAGATGGCGTGTCTGGGAATCCATCGAAGTCCAAGTCGACAGGAGCACTGCCCGATCGACCATCGTTCGGATCCGAATCGTCGATCTCTGGCACAACCAACACGAGTCCTGCGGCAGTGGACTGCAGCACGACCATGTCAACGTCGATGCTGTCAGGGTCTGGTAAGAAGATCGGTGTATCGTCATCGTCGTCGTCTTGGCCTTCAAACGGATTGAAGCCGCGATCAACATCCAAAATCACTCGGGTCCCATCGGTGGGCACCACGAACTGATAAAAATCAGCCGCATCTAAAACCGTCGATGCATCGATCGTCACGTGAGGAATGAGCGACGACGTGTTCTCAGACGTGTTCGTTCCTAGGATGCCGCCACTGAAGGTCGCACCGATCTCCGTGTTGTCAGCAACAGAAAAGTCCAGTGAGTCCAGATTGAAGGCATTGAAAGGCGAGTCGCCCACATCAAACGGGATGGTTCCGAACCCTTCTCGGTAGAAAATCTCCGGGGGAGCGGTGGCTTCGTTGGAATTGTCAAAGTTCTGCTGAACCCCATGCCCCGGCTGTGAACCACGAGCATTCGTGACCGTGAACCCGCCAGCAGCGATCGCAGTGCTGCTAAACAGCTCTGGATTGCGCGGCCCACTCGCTGTCGATGGAGCCGCAGCATCAACACGGTCCTCGAACAGTCGTTGCACCGAGTTGATCGGCTCGCGACGAACCAATTCGTTGTCGGTCAATTCGCTTGGGATCGAAGTCGATTCGGTGACAGCCACATAGTAGGAGCCCTGTGGTAACGAAACAGGACCGATGAAGGCGTCTCCAGCGCCGGTGGATCCGGCAAGCAGTCGCTCGATCGCGTCGGATTCACCCAGCGGGCTGGTGCGATCCTCTGCAATGTTCGCATCTTGGCCAAACAGCACCAATCGAGGCGCGGCTGGTCCAAACTCACCATCTGGATCGTAGAACACACTCAAGTTGGTGTCCGGTCGACTTCCGTCTGCATAATCAATGTCGAACACGGTGGACTGAACGAGATTGGCCCCCAGCCCGAAGTCCAAATCGACTTGGTAAAAATCTACGTCCGAACTGAAATCTAGTGAACCACCAACACTGATCACGTTATTCTTGTTCGAAACCAAGTTACCAAGGTTCTGTGGTCGCACACCTGGCGCCTGAATGTCCGAGAACGAACCGGCTGCAGGGGGCTCGATCCGGTCATTCAACTGAAACGTTGACAAACCAAAACCAAACGTGCTGAGGTTCTCATTCTCTTGAGCGTCACCCAACAATGGTGACTCGCCGGGCAAGCCACGAACGTGGATTCCATGGTTGGCGAAGCGAATGTCCGCGTATCGGATCACGCTGCCGGAAACCTCTTGGTCCTCCTGCATCCGCACTTGGAACTTGTAACCACCTTTGGTCAAGCCGCCTGTGGAATCTTCCGGATTGACCGACGCACTTCGCACTCGGAAAAAGTAGACGCTACGGCTGTCGAGCGAACTCTGGGTACCCGGCAAAGTGAATCGAATGCCAGCGTCACGAGGATTGGATGATCCGAAGTCTTTGTAGGCTCCGTTGACACCAACGTCCGTGAACGCATCCGATCGCGACTGCAACGTGCCCACGTTTTGAGTCGCATTGTCCGACACGAACAATTCCTGATCGCCAGCAATCTCGTTGGCGCTGTTGTCACTGCGCCCGACCAAGTTTCCGCCGACATCCAGCAATTCAACCACGGTATCGAGCTGGAACAACGTTTCGTCAACGTCGATCCAAACTTCCGAACCTGGCGAGCCGACAAAGCTGTAGAAGTCGACATCCGTTGGTCCGCTGAGGAAACCTTCCACCTCGAAGCCGATGCGGCGAGTGTCATCGCCCACATCAATCGACGACGCAAGTTCGCCCAGCAATTGTGCGTTGGCACCGATGCCGTTGAACCCTGGTGGCACCGAAGTCGAAAGTTCTTGCTCAAGAATAAAATCGACGTTGCGATCGTTGCTGTACTGATCCAACAACACGCTGCGCCAATCATTCGCCTCAGGGCGGGATCCGAAGGAATCGCCATTGGTGTCGGTGAACTGACCGCCTTCGGGGCCACGTCCAGCACCGACGGTGTCATCTTTGAAGCTCGTTAGCACAACAGGGGCGCCCGGCAGACCAACAATCTGAACCGTACCGCCAATCCGATCTTGAATACTGCCTGGAGTACCAGTCGCGGTGAAACCTGTTCCCAGAGTCGGACTATTCGGCGTGCCACTGCCAGACAGCTTGACCACCAAACTCTCTTCCGGACGACTCTTCAACAACAAACCGCCTGTGCTGTGCTGATTGCCAACAACGATCGAATCCGACAACACGTGCACAATATCGGTGTCATCCCAGACGCTTGCTGAAATCAACGTACCACCGCGCACATCCAGACCACTGATCTGCTTTTCGGCATCATCATCAGCAGCCACGTTCTCGTAACGGTTGTCACGAATCAGCGGACCATGATTGTCATCCAAGTCGGCGCGGCGATCGGTGTCTCCCGTTTGCCGCCCAACATCCAACACGTAGTCCGCGGTCAATGAATCTGAATCGATCGCGATGATCGAACCACGGTTATCGATAAAATCGTTGCCCAAAATGATCGGCTGTGCACCACGCACAAAGATCGTCGATGGCGTGATCCCCAATCGTCCAGCGCGGCCCACTGCACCAGAACCATCCTGACCATCGTCGTTGAACTCCAATCGCGAATTGGCGATGCGAGCTTCAGCCTGCTGAATTTCAATCGGTGCAAATCCTCGCGACTCGCCCTCGATCAAACTGATACCACCACCGTATGCGATGATGCCGTTGTCGATACTGATTCGCGAAGTCGGCCCAGCGTAGAAGCCTGCCCAGTTCCCACGTGAAGGTACCGCAGGTGGTGCCACGAGACGGTTATCATTGTTCGTATCGAAGGTGCCGCCTGCTCCGTAGCGGTCATCCAAGGTGCTCGAAAAGACGACTGGATTCTCGACGGTTCCTTCGGCGAGCAACTGTGTGCCTTGCCCTAGCTCGATTCGCGAGCCTTGCAACTTGACGACCAAACCTGGATCAAAGACCAGCGATCCATCCAGTCGACCACGGGTGCCGGTTGCGTTCAGATCCAACACACCGCCCAACGATCCACCGTCATCGATGAAGGATTGCGACGAGGCATCGAGCGTGGCAACCAACTCAAAGATGGGCGTGGCACTGCCAGTGTTCGCTCGATAGATTCGCCTTGCGAAGTAGTCCGACTGACCAACAATGGGCAAGCCGATCAACTCAACAGAACTCTCATTCGTTCCAACTGAAATATCGAACGCATTGTCGACCGTTGTGGCCAGTGACTCAAATCCGTCGCGGTCCACAAACGTCATGCGGTACTGGTAGTCACCGATGCTTAGCCGGCCACCACTGATCGAACGTCCCGAAGTCGAAGACAGGTCGGGTGAGAAACCATCGGTGATCGAACCACCAGGATTCCCTGAGACAACCAAGTTCTCGGCAATCGCATGCACGATACTCGTGTCATCGAAGCGGACCGTCGTGATCACTCGCTGAGCTTGATCGACAGAGGTCGTCGTGGACCGTACGAACAAACCGTTGATACTATTGTCGAACAAGACATTGTTATGAATGTCCGGCCCGATGCGGGAATAGTCTGCGGTGAACGCACCGTTCAACTGAAATTCAGGTGCCTGGAAACTCGTCTCTTCAAAGCTATTCGGAGCCGCGCTGATCGCAGCATCCGCACTGAATGAAATTTCATTGAAGCTAACGGTGGGCCGCAAATTGATGATCTGAACCGGATTCACGGTTTGCTGAACCGAGTCGACAAACAGGTTGCTGGTACCGCCGTAACGAATATCGGCGTGGTTGACGTGTTGCAGGAAGATGCCCTCGTCTTCCAAGTCACGCCGCCCTTCGGCCTGATCAATATCACGACGGAAAACCAAGCCACCCCAATTGCCCTCGCTTGCCGCAGGGCTGTTTCCAGCGGCAATGGCGTCGACTCCGCGATCGCGACTGCTGGTAAAGATCACGCGACCGTCATCGAAGCCAGTGCTGTCGGTATTGGTATCACCAAGAATGGTCGTCGAAACCGCTTCGCCACGAAGCGACAACTGCACCAAGCGTGGTGTACCCAAGACTTGCAAGGCACCGCCGCTGCGATCCGCTTGCACACTACTGCTGCCCACACCAATTCGAGCATTGCGTAGTTTGAAAGAAGCGCCCGCGTCGATCATCGTCGTCACGCCACGCGGAACCTCCATCGTGCGGCCATCTTCCAATGAGACGCCGCCGGTTTCCGAGACCCCGATCCGATAGCTGAAGTTATCTGCTTCGGTACGGATGTCTTGGTCCGCACCGCCATTGCCAACGATTCGCACGATATCACCGGGCAGCGTGGCGCCGAATGCGTTGGCAACCGCAGGATTCGCAATGTTGTTGAAGGGACGATCCAAACTTCCGTCAGCCAATGGCCCGGCAGTCTTGTCGACAAAGATGGTCCGCCCGTGAACGATGCCGCCACGGAAATTCGAGGAGACCGAGATACTTCGCTCGCCATCAAACAGAACTTCAGCTCCAGCGGTCGAAACGGAGACTCCCGTCTCATTCCGGCGGCTATTGACCGCCGACTGCAGAGCAGACGCCAGCGAACTCGGAGGGGTTGGGAAGCCAGCGATGCCAGGATTGAAGAACACCGCCACGTTGCCGGGCTGGGCAGTCCCATTCAAAGGCACGAATTCGTAAGTCCGCGAAACACCACCACCACCAAGGATCGTGATGGTCTGGCCAACCGAAACGGCCGCACCGTTCTCAGTGAACTCGATCGTACGAGCCAAGGGGCGAGTCTGGAACCAGAAGTTACTGACGCCGCCAGGACTTCCGTCACCATCACCATCAAGCTCGGTACCAGGAACATCAATGCGGGTGTTGTCCTCGTCACGAATGACGTCGACTTCATCCACCTGCGGCTCAAACTTCAGATGCAGTTCGTAGTCACCCTGTGTTCGTCCGCCGTAACTCGTGCCCGGCACGATTGGATTGTATTGATCATTCCCGCTGGCGGCGACGCCAACGTAGTACGTTCCCGCATCAAGCGATGCGATGATTCGCGAATCTTCACTGAAATAATCATCGTTGCGGGTCAATTGATTGAGCCCACCGCCGCCCAACAGGATTGGCGAGAAGTTCAGATCGGTGCCACTGATGTCGGTCGCGGCAGTACCGGTCAGCAATGTGACACGGAAGATGGAACTCGCGAAAGGATCGTTTCGGATCGCGTCAATCACGTCCCCAACGGGCACAGTCGCAATCGCCCCGCCACCACGTGGCAAGTCAATCAGGATCGAGTTGGGAATCAGCGAGCCGGCCGAATCCAACTGTCGCGACACACGAACCGTGCTGTCACCGGCCGTACGATCCGTTTGGATGAAGTCGATACGAGAGTTATTGCCTAGCAATCCCTCAAGCTTCGAGGTGAAGGCAACCTCCAACTGCGTACCAACGGCGAAGTCGGTCGTGGCCGTGGCGCGCACCTCCTCAAACAAAGTCAGCGTCGTATCCAGCAAGCTTGAATCGGCAAGACGCTCGGCAAACGTCTCAGCCGTCAGCGTTCCGACGCGGTCAGCATCGTTCAGATCGACCTCAAAGCGGTACAGGTCGACATCGATACTGTCGCTGCGATGAATGAAGTTGCCGTGCAGCGTGTCCACCGTACTCGGGAACACAGGCTCCAGATTCCGCAGGTCAGCCTGAGGTGGCTGTGCCGTCAACGGGTCGATCAAGCTGGGCAGCGGATCGGTCGGATCGATGGTGTCATTCAAGAACGTAGGGCTGAGGCTCATCAGCACTTGTTCCGGCAGGTCGGGCGTCTGCTCCAGACCAAGAATCAAACCTACACCAGCCATCACCTTGCGCAAGAAGTCTTCGCCGTAGGAAAGCTGGAAATCCTGCTCACTGCTGAACACGATCGCGGAATCTTGGAACGTCAGTTGACCAGAGGCATCGCGGCTCGAATCAATCCGCAGCCGGGCGCCAAGTGTGAACTGCGAAACGGGGAAGATCCCGTTTCGGAACTGCAACGCGTTTGTATCGCCCAACGCGAACGTGATGCCCTGATCAGCAGTCTCACGGAACTGGACACCGATCTCGCTGGCCCACAGACCCAACGCTTCACGAATTCGTGTTTTCTGAAGGGACGTGATCTGATTCAGGAAGTCATTGCCGTTCCCGTCCCGATCAAAGATACCGTTGAAGTTGTACGGAATTTCGGTGATGCCATCTGTCCTATCCGCACCAAATTCCTCACTGATGTGCTGCAGCAAGCTGCCAGCCGTCTCGGGAATGTCGATGTGGCCAGGATCATCGTTGCCACCGGGCAGTTCGATGTTCAGCGGCAGAGGATCAATCGATTCACTCAGCATCAACGTGGTCAGCTCGGTTCCGAACACACCGACGTCCAGTGCGGTTGCCAGCGTCTCGCCGACTGCCGTCATGGTCAGAGCCGGAGCACCGATCACTCGAACGGGGACCGCCAACGTGTCGCCGTTGCCTGGGTCGCCCACCAACGAAGAGGTGACGCTGAGAACAGCATCCACCGCTGGGGTCGCGCCCACAATGTTCTTCAAGTCGCTGATCAGTGGTGTGTCGCCACCGAAATCGAACACGACAGTCCCACTGCCGTCCAAAGAGACCGAAAGGCCTCCCGAACCGGAATCGGTAAACCGAACTTGGCGCCCCGAAGCGGCTTCGCCTATCTCACGCGACACGAAATTGATGGAGAAGT
>JBGCGI010000125.1:0-8033 GCA_045110715.1 Rubripirellula sp. | reverse complement strand
TCAGTCACGTAGGGTTCTGCACTGTGGCTGGAAGCCTCAGTCACGTAGGGTTCTGCACTGTGGCTGGAAGCCTCGGTCACGTAGGGTTCTGCACTGTGGCTGGAAGCCTCAGTCACGTTGGGTTCTGGTCACGATGAACTGCGGTTAGCGAATGAACAGGGTGATCGCTTGCCCTGCTTTTGGGCGATCGATCACAACTTGCTCGAACGTTGGCGGCCCCTCCACCCCGCGTTCATTCTTCGAGAATCCAAATCGCTCACTTGGAATTCCCCATCGGTTGCGATTCAATTCGCTGTCCCCATTCTCGTCATGGAACGCGGCGAGCGCGAACTGCTTGGGCAAGCGAGCATGTGGGATCGCCAACCGACCGACGCCTTCGACGATACGGACTTTGATCAGCTTGCTGGAATCCTGGGAATTGTTGAAAGACGTTTCGTCCTCAAAAATCGCTAGCTTGATATCGCCGGTGTCGTTGGCTGCACCAGCAATCGTGATTGTGACGCTGTTCTTGGCGTTTGCTTTCGTGCTGTCCAGAAGTTCGTCGCTGGGCGGCTGGATCATGTCTCCGTCTGGGAAGCGGACCGGCACAAACCGATTTTGACGATAGACCAAGATCAACGCCCCGATCAACATCGTGACGGCAAAGAAGAACATCAAAAGGTTGCCATGGTTCTCCTGCCACCGCGTGGGCGGTTCTTGGTACGGCGCATCGCTATCGACTGTGAATTCCTGCGACAAGACTGAACCTTTGATTGATGAGATGAGGTGTGCGGTCCTTCGTGGTCTGGTGGGGCTGCCCAGGCTACCCACGAAACCACCCAACCTTGGTGGACTTTAATTATCGGTGCTAGCGACCGTTATTTCCACCCTGCCTCAAAACCAATCATTTCCCGCATTCCAGGCGAATCTCACTCCACTCCCATCAAAGTGCTCGCCTTACGAGCGATCTCAACGAACTCTGCTCGCAACCCAAACGGGTCTTCCCCCTTCGCCGACTCCGCCGTCTTCACGACATCGCTGAGCGTCCAACGACCAGCGTACTTGCTGCGTCGCAGTTGCATGCCGAAGCCTGCCACAGCGGCGGCAAAGCGAACATCTTCATCGGCATCCTCAAACTTGCCGCCCTCGTCGGTGACAGGGATCTCATACGGCTTGCTCTCGTTTCCATCAGGCTCCTTGTAACGCAGTTTCAAGGTCATCAATTCGCCGCTGTCGGCTGCCTCACTCGGTTTTGCAGGAGTCGAGTACTTCAGGTCGTCGACCTCAGGAGCGATCGCGTCCACTTCCACGCCTACCGGAACGATTTCATACAGAGCCGTGACAGAGTGACCCGCACCGATCTCGCCGGCGTCTACCTTGTCATCCTTGAAGTCCTCCTTGGCAAGCACGCGATTCTCGTAGCCAATCAATCGGTATGCCGAGACTTGCTTGGGATTGAATTCGACTTGAAGTTTGACATCCTTGGCGATCGTCACCAACGTTGCACTCGTTTGGTCGACCAGTACCTTGCGAGCCTCGTTACGAGTATCGATGAAGGCGTAGTTGCCGTTGCCTTTGCCGCTGATCTGTTCCAGCATCGCGTCGTTGTGGTTCCCCATTCCGAATCCGAGTACGGACAGGAAGACTCCGCCCTTGGCTTCTTGTTCGACCATTTTCACAAGGGCATCGGTACTGGTTGTGCCCACATTGAAGTCGCCATCAGTGCATAAGATGACTCGGTTCACTCCATCGCTGATGAAGTTGTCGCGAGCCGTTGCATAGGCCAGAGCGATGCCCGAGCCACCATTGGTGCTTCCACCCGCTTTCAATTCCGTCAACGCTTTGCGGATCTTTTTACCCTTCTTCACGTTGACCGAATCCAACACCAATCCAGCCGAGCCGGCGTAAACGGTGATTGCGACCTTGTCGTTCTTGTCCAGTTGCTTCACCAGCATCTGCATGCCCTCGATCACCAAAGGCAGTTTGTTCGTCGCATTCATCGATCCGCTGGTATCGAGCAAGAAGACGAGGTTGCACTTGGGGCGTTCCTCTTTACTCATCGTTTTGCCTTTCAAGGCAATTCGAGCGAGCCGATGTTGGTCGTTCCATGGACACGACGTGACCGAGACTTGGGCAGCGAAAGGATCCTTGGCATCATTCGCGGGCGGTTCGTAGGCGTAGTCAAAGTAGTTCAACATTTCCTCGATCCGAACCACATCCGGACGCGGCAATTGATTCGCCCGCATCAAAATATCGCGTGTCTTACTGTAGCTAGCCGTATCCACATCGACCGATAGCGTGCTGAGTACTTCGTCGGCAACTCGCTTGAACGGATTGTCCGTGATTGGGTCGAACTTATCGCCAGCTTTCCCAGGCCCAATACCTTCGGCGAGGGCAGCGCCAAAATCAGGTGCACGCCCAAATTTATCACCCCGGAACCTAATCTCTTCATCCTTACTGGCACTGCGACCTAAGCTTCCGCGACGAGAACCCAAAGGGGATTTCGACAACTTGGGCTGAGGGGCACCGCTTCGGAAATTGGCCGTGGACAAATCGCTGGCAGGCTTGGACCGGGAAAAATCCTGTTGCAATTGAAATTCAAAACGATGCGCTGGTGGGCTCTGAGGCTGAATGCCCCTCGGCGCTTCTCCCGCTCCGAAAAGACTCTCGCTCATTTGCTTCTCGAGACCCTTGGCACGGGTACCGCCGGTGACAGCTTCTTCGCGTGGTACACCATTGATCTCTGCCTCGGCTGACTCTTGCAGTTCAATCAATCGAGGCGTCTTGCCCACGTCCGACATCTTTCCTTTGATCACGACCGGGCCAGATTCAGGAATGAATTCAACTTCCACATCCTGCATGCCTTCCAAAGACTCCTTCGCCTTTACAACTTCGTTCAATTCCGTCAGATCCTTCGGTTGCGAACCGGTGTACGAATCAACCTGTTGCGTTTCGGTCTGAAGACTCTTGCGGGTAAGGTTGCGAGACCGATTGGCAATGGCATTTTGTTCCAATTTCAGAGCGGGCATATCGGGCAGTGGCAGGTCAAGCGAGTCTGCTTTCACGCCGTAATGCAGGGCCTCGACTTGGTTCGGCGGCGAGATCGAAAGTGCGACATCACTCGCTGAATCCGCATTCGTAACGATCGTTCCATCGGCGATGGCCATCGACTCGACGCCTGAGTCCTCAGCCTCCTCTTCTTCGACGGATGTGATTTTCGACTCCGCTTCCGCGATTTCATCCTGCGAAAGTTGAGCCGCTGTGATGTCAATGTCGTGCTTCAACCATGGCGCGAGCCCCAACATCAACAGCAGGGTCGCTGCCATTGCCAGGACCAAAACCGGAATTTTCCATCCAGCCTGTGACGCTTGGATCGGCGGCACCGCCTCGTCTCGAGCCGCTACGATTGCTTGTCGGGCGTTTTCATCCAAGGTGGCGGTGGCTTCGGAAGCGAACAGGCCTTCGAGTTGGCCGGTGACATTGCGGGCTTCTTCCACCGCAGCAGCGAGTTTGGGATTGCTCTCAAGCTCCGCTTCAAACGGAGCCTGCTCGTCGACGGGTAATTCGCCCAGCACGTAGGCGGTGATTCGTGGGTCGTTCCAGATGGAATCAGACATGATGGATCTCGGAAAAATGACGTGTGTTTGGGTGGAGATGCGAGTTCAGGGCTAGCGTTGAGCCAGTCAACTGATCGCAAGCGAGTCGCGCAAATTGCGGACTGCTTCATGCAGGTGGAATCCCACATTGCCGATCGTCAGTCCGGTCACTTCGGCGATCTCGCGATAGCTCAGACCGGCCTGCAACCGCAGTCGCAGCACCTCTTGCTGACGCGGTGAGAGCTTCTCGACCATTTGATCGAGATGGACTTTGTCTTCCGCGTCGCTGGCGATTTGCTCGGCAGCGGGCGCCGGATCGGCCACGGTGACTTGCGACGCATCGATGGGCGTCGCGTGGTTCGTTCGTTGCATGTCAATCACTCGGCTTCGGCAGACGGTAAAGAGCCAAGCTGCAACGCGAGATTCGATCTTTGCGTGATCCTCGCGACACAGCCGCAGGAACGTTTCCTGCACCGCGTCTTGTGCTGCTTGCCAATCACCACCCAACATTCGACCAGCGTACGCCAGCAGCGGTCGCTCGTAGCGGTCTACGATCCGATCGATGTCGCCAGCAGGCCAAGTCGAAGATGTCTCAGTCATGAATCGACGCAAGAAGCAGGAAAAGACGCGATTTCATCCAAGTCAACGAGATGGCAGAGCGTTTGTTAGGGAGCCAAACAGAATTTCTTGCGTGACGGCGGCATCCTGCCGCCGTGGATGTCAGATACTGTGGCTGGAAGCCTCAGCCACTTGGGGAAGATACTGTGGCTGGAAGCCTCAGCCACTTGTTAGGCCAGGGCTTCTCGGAGCGTCTTGATGGCCGCTGGCAAATTGCCGTACGGATTCTCGTCCTCGTACTCCATCACGACGAATCCTTGATAGTTGGCCGCTTTCAAAATCTTTCCGACGCGAGCGATGTCGGCTGGATACTTCTTCCCGTCAGGTGACTTCATGCTGACCTTGACCTGCACATTGACGGCATAGCCAACGCACTTTTCCAAATCCCCATAGGGATCTTCGCTGTGAAAGTTGCCCGTGTCCAAGTTGATTCCCACCCAAGGACTCTCTGCTCGATCCATGATTTCCAACAACTGGGCCGGTGTCAGGCCTCCGTGATTTTCAACGCCAAGATAGATTCCCTTGGTGGCCGCATGCTGGGCGCACTTGTTGAGCGCCTCGGAGGCCTCCTTCAAACGCTGCGGGTTTCCATCGAGTTGCTTCCCGGTACCGGCGAAGAAACGAATGTGGGGAGCTCCCAGCAAACTGGCTTTGTCGATCCAAGAAATCGCAGCTTGAATTTCGGCGTCTAGTTTTGGCCCTTTGCCGATCGTGAAGTTATTGCCGATCGCTGTTCCGGCAATCGCGACGCCTCGCTCGAAAGCCTTTCGCTTCAAGTCCAAGTAGTACGCGTTCTCTGCGTCTGGCTTGAAGAAGTAGCTGGTCAACTCGGCGGCTTGGACGTTCTGGGCGACGCAGTAGTCCAGGAAACCCTCCATGTCGATTGCCTTGCCATCGGTGGCGGGTTTCTGATCCTTGCCCTTCTTGAACGAGAAATAGTCGCGAAGCGAATAGGCTGCCAAGCCAACTTGGAAGCGTGGTGGTCCACTACGCTCGATGGGGCCGCGTGCCAAAGCCGGGCCACATGCGGCGGTGATGGTGGTGGCGGAAGCAAGCTGGATGAATTCGCGACGTTTCATATTTTGTTCTCAAAGAGCGTGTTTTAGCCAGAAGTCGAAACATAGTCGTTCCAAAGCAGCTGCGATACAATCCTGCCATGACAGATTCCAAATTTCGAGCAGCCTTTCGCGGCGGGCAATTCCTCAGCGGCCTCCAGTTGACCAGCACGGCGCCGCATTGGCCGCGTCATTTGCAGGGCTGCATCGACTTTGCCTTCATCGATTGCGAACACCACTGTTTTAGCCGCGAGCAAGTCGCCTGGATGTGCGCGGCCTATCGCGGGGCTGAAATCACTCCGCTGGTCCGCGTCCTGACTGCCGACCCAGCACTGGTTCGAGCCGCCATTGACGACGGGGCCGCGGGAATCGTGGTTCCCTACGTGGAAACGCTGGATCAGGTCCGCGACCTGGTCGCTGCAGCCAAGCTCCGCCCCATTCAAGGTCAAATGGCGGCCGCTGCGATGCGCGATCAGCCGCTGAGTGATGAGTTCCACGAAACCAGCCGCCTTCACTGCGGTGACGTTTCGCTGATCCTGCAGATCGAAAGCAGGCTGGCGGTGGATCGTTGTGACGAACTACTCAGTGTGGACGAAGTCGACGGCGTCTTGGTCGGGCCGTTCGATCTGACCGCAACGCTCGGTTGCCTGGGAGATCATTCGGATCCCCGTTTTCAAGATGCAGCCAAACGCGTCGCCGAAGTTGCTCGAGGCCGTGGCATGGGCGCGGGCATCTACTTTGCCGAAAGTCCCGAGAAAGAAGAATGGGCAAAGGAGTGGGGCTATAACTTGATGATCCGTGGCTGCGATTGGTCGCTGATCCGAGAAGCCATCCGCTTACGCGACCGGCCAGTATGAGTCAGCCGTTGCGTCAAAGGGCGCGAGCGACGTTGGATCGACTGCGCAGCGAACTGCTCAGCGAACGAAACGAATCCGGGCATTGGCTCGGCAAGTTGTCCCCGTCGGCGCTCAGCACGGCGACAGCGATCAGTGCGATGTCAGCGGTGCTCGTTCATCGTGATGCAGAAACAACGCAGCTACCGATGCTCCGCGAACAGATCGCCTGCGGAATCGACTACCTGTGCGATCAACAGAACTCCGATGGCGGCTATGGGGATACCGATCGCAGCCGATCCAACATCGCAACCAGCTATTTGGTGCTGGCGGCTGCGTCGATCGCAGACACCGCGATTGGTCGCACCTTACCGCCCAAGCAAATCCTGCAGCTGAACGAGTACATCGAGTCTGCCGGGGCGATCGATGGTCTACGAGAGCGATACGGAACCGACAAGACATTTGTCGTTCCGATTTTGACCAACATGGCGATCGCCGGTTTGGTGTCTTGGGATGAGGTGCCCGCATTGCCGTTCGAGGCGGCCGTGTTTCCTCAGTCGATGTATCGCATGCTCAGCATGCCAGTGGTTAGCTACGCGATTCCTGCGCTAGTGGCGATTGGCCAGGCTCGGCACTTTTTGGGACGCAAAGCACTGTTGCCGCTGCGAATGATTCGCGCTGCTGCGGTTGGCCGTTCGATGAAAGTGCTCCAGCGAATGCAGCCTCAAAGCGGTGGTTACTTGGAAGCCACACCGCTAACTTCGTTCGTGGTGATGAGTCTGGCAGCGACTGGCCGCGGAAATCATCCGGTCAGCCAACAAGGCATTCAGTTTTTGTTGGACTCGATGGACGAGTACGGAAGTTGGCCGATCGATACAAATTTGGCAACTTGGGTGACTTCGCTTTCGATGCACGCGCTCAGTTGCGACCCCCAGGACGATGGCCAGTGGTGTCGTCCCGAATTGATTCGCTGGCATCTCGATTGCCAACACAAGCGGCGGCATCCCTTCACTGGCGCGGAGCCTGGTGGTTGGGGGTGGAGTGACTTGAGCGGCGCGGTTCCTGACAGCGACGACACGCCGGCTGCGATCTTGGCCTTGGGGCGGTCGCTGCGCTGGTGTGATCAGGATCTTCAAAAAGAAACACGCGTTGCGATTCGCGCGGGTCTGGGCTGGTTGGACAAGTTGCAGAATCGCGATGGTGGCTGGCCTACGTTTTGTCGCGGCTGGGGCAAGCTGCCCTTCGATCGCAGCAGCAATGACCTGACCGCTCATGCCTTACGGGCGATCGAAAGCATGTTGGCGCAGCAATCTGGCGAGGAAGTCGACTCGACGCGGGTGCGCTATGCCGATGCGTTTCGATTCTTGGAACGCAATCAGCAGGAGGATGGCTCGTGGTTGCCGCTTTGGTTTGGCAATCAGGACATCGAGGACGAAACGAATCCGGTTTATGGGACTGCCAAAGTGTTGATGCTGGGGACGTTTGCCGGCGGACTGTCACCGGCGGCAATTCAGCATGGCAGTCATTATTTGGTCGTCAATCAGAACGCCGATGGAGGCTGGGGCGGCGGAAGCTCGCTGAAACCGTGGATGGACAGTCGCTCAGGGATTGGGGCACCGGCAGGCTTGGAAAGCAGCGTCGAGGAGACCGCATTGGCGGTGGAGGCCTTGTCAACGGTGCTATTAAACCAACGTGGGATCTCTGGAAACTCGTCCCGGAACCTCGAAGCGGTGTTTGGTGTTGAATCAAACTGTACCGATCAGGAAGCCGAAGCAGGTGAAATGGAGGGTTTACGGGGCGAAAACTCCCTCTCTTCCACATCAACTCATGAATTGGGCGGTGGGAACTTAGCCACAGGTCAGGCTATAATCCGAGGCATCGAATTCCTTTTGGCAAGCGTTGACGATGGACGTCACCGTGAGCCATGGCCAATCGGTTTTTACTTTGCCAAG
>JBGCGI010000124.1:0-57480 GCA_045110715.1 Rubripirellula sp. | reverse complement strand
TCAGGCGATCGATGAACAAGCCTCCGCCCGCGACTCGAACGCCCAGGCGCGAGACGGTTAGCAGGTCGCGGGTGGCTCCTTCGATATCTCCATCCACCGTGCTCAGACGCCCCGATTCGCTAATGAAATTCGCCGCGACCTGCCGTAATTTTGCTCGGTTAAAACGGGCTCTGCTTATCGGGACAGTTTCCCTATAATTCCTCTCTTGAATGAGACGCTCCTGTCATGTTCGCAAGAATCGCAGTAAGAGAATCATGAGCACCGCCGCAGCCACCCAATCTGAAGCATCTACTTCCGTGCCAAAATCAGAAATCCGCGTCTACAACACGCTGAGCAAAACGAAAGAGCCGTTTCTACCGCTTCACCCACCAAAAGTGGGGATCTATCTGTGTGGACCAACGGTGTACGCCGAATCGCATATCGGTCACATGGTTGGCCCGGTGATCTTTGATACGGTCAAACGTTACCTACGCTACAACGGCTACGACGTGACATGGGTCGTGAACATCACCGATGTCGACGACAAGCTCATTGCCCAGAGTAAGAAACGGGGCATCCCGATGAGTCAGATCGCCTGTGAGATGACGGCTGACTACCTGGCGAATTTGAAGGAGCTTGGCGTCAATCAAATCGATCATCTGCCACGCGCTACGGACCACATGCAGCAGATCATTCGCTTCATTCAGACGCTCGAGGAAAAGGATCACGCTTACGCGGTCGATGGGGACGTGTTCTTTGATGTTGTCAAAGATCCTAACTACGGTCAGCTCTCCAATCGAAACGTGGATGACCAACAAGGTGAGGGTGGAGGTGCAGCGGCCAAGAAGCGTTCCCCAGGAGACTTTGCGTTATGGAAAAGCGCCAAGGGAGATGAAGTGGCCTGGGACAGCCCTTGGGGGCCCGGTCGACCAGGCTGGCACATCGAGTGCTCGGCGATGAGTCACGAGATCTTGGGCGATACCTTTGATATGCACGGCGGTGGCCTGGACTTGATGTTCCCTCATCACGAGAACGAGCGCGCCCAAAGTAGTTGTTGCCACGGTGCACCGATGGTGAAGTACTGGATGCACAACGGTTTGATGCGGGCCGGTGAGAAAGGAAAGATCGGTGGCAAGAGTGACCGCGAGAACGCAGCCAACGAATCTGCTGAGGAAGCTGAGTCGGGAAAAATCAGCCGTAGCAAAGGAGCGGGCGGACTCTCGAAACTGATTCGGCGTCACACCGGTGAGCGGATTCGGTTCTTCTTGCTTCGCACACATTATCGCTCGACAATCGTCTACGGCGAAGAAGGATTGTTAGAAGCGGGCACGTCCTTGGAAGCCTTCTATCGATTCTTTGATCGATTCAACGAGATCACATCAGACGTCGAAACGAAGGTTGATGACGAAGTGCTCAAGGGACAGCTGTTCTTTGAAATGCGTCCGCCACAAACACGTGAGGAAGGCAACTTTGAGCCGGGCGAAGACGCCTTGTTGGTCGCAATCCATGCCATGAGACAAAAGTTTCTTTCCGCGATGGACGACGATTTCAACTCGGGCGCCGCCATTAGCGTTCTGTTCGATTCCCTGCGTTTATTGAACCGACATATTGACGAAAACGGCCTGGGGCCTGCGGCCGATATCAGCCATTCGGCGGTGATTTCCCTGGTCAAAGCAGCAACGGTTGTTCGCGAACTTTCCGGAGTCCTGGGGCTCTTTAGCAAGCCCGTCGACGCGGGGGGAGGTGGTGATGAGGCGGACGGGGAACTCCTGGACCAAGTGGTTCATCTGCTGATTGATCTGCGGAAAGAGGCTCGCGAGCGGAAAGACTATGCGACTGGTGATGCGATTCGAGATCGCTTGACGGAACTGGGCGTCTCGCTGCTGGACAAGAAGGAAGGCACTTCTTGGGAACGCAGTTCGTGAGCGCTGGTTCCAAATGCATTCTTGGGATCGATCCAGGGCTGAACACTACCGGATACGGTGTGATCGTGACCGAGGCGGGCAAGAGTCGGCTCGTCGAAGCCGGAATCGTCAAGAGTCGAGCCAAGGCGAGCATGGAGTCGCGTCTCGACGAAATCTATACCGGTGTGCAAGAAGTCATCCAACAGCACCAGCCTGAAATGATGGCGCTGGAACAACTGTTCTCTCATTACGAACGGCCACGAACAGCGATCTTGATGGGCCACGCGCGCGGCGTGATTTGCTTAGCGGCTGCTCAAGCTGGAATCTCAGTTTCCAGCTTCGAACCAACGCGAGTGAAGAAAGTGATGACAGGGAATGGGCGCGCTCCAAAACACCAAATTCAGTTGGCGGTCAAAATGCAGTTGGGGCTGTCAAGCATTCCCGAACCGGCCGACGTGGCAGACGCTTTGGCCATCGCTCTTTGTGGACACCACCTAGGCATCGGCTCGATGATGGACAAACTTACCTCTACCTGATGCCTCATTCACAATCGATTCGCTGGAGCCCATTCACTTGATCGTCACTATCACTGGAAAACTAGTACGCGTTGGCGAGACTTCTTGCGCGATCGAATCAACGCCATTCGAATACGAAGTGTTGGTGGCCGATTACACGCGGCGTCAGTTACAAGGGCAGGTTGGTGACGACGTGCGCCTTCATACGCTTGATTACATCGAAGGAAACGCACAGGGCGGGCGTTTGACACCCAGGCTGATCGGCTTTCTGACCGAACCAGAGCGACAGTTCTTTGACCTGTTCTGTAGTGTTGATGGCGTTGGCGTGAAGAAGGCACTTCGCGCCATGGTGCGACCGGTGAAGGAACTGGCAACTCTGATCGAAGGACAGGACACGAAGGGGCTTTCCGCATTGCCCGGAATTGGTCCGGCAACAAGCGAGCGAATTGTCGCCAAGCTAAGACGGAAAATGCCGCGTTTCGCCCTGATGGTGGATCGTGGAGCCGTAGAAGAATCGCTCGTTGGTGGCTCTGAAGTCGTCGGCGAGACGTTTGACGCCCTGATGGCCTTGGGGCACAGCGAGTCTGATGCACGCAAATTGATCGACGAAGTGATCGATAGTGGCAAGAAGTTCAAGGACACCGAATCCTTGCTGACCGCGATCTACCAGCGATCCCATTGACGAAAATGCGAAGGCATTTGGCTTCTTGAGTGCGGGTGTATGGCCCCTCCCTCGAAATAGTTACCGGAATATTCTAGCGGCGGAGACACGCACTCTCTTCGCGAATTCCGCCGGTTTCAGTGACTATGCTTGGCGGGGACTCAATCGGAACGTCTATTTGCCCCTTTGACCCGGTTGCCGAAATTACCGGGTGTCCCTAGCTTTCCCTTTTCGTTCCTCGTTCGCAAGGGCAGAGTGTGCAGCTTTGAATCGCTGTGAGGGAAGACAAGGGGCTAGGAATTGCTACTTCAGGAGTATTTCACCGTGAATCGATTCATGGTTAGTTGTGGATTTGGATCCGTTTTGATGGCCGCTGGTCTGCTGACCACGGTCTTGAACGCCGAGATGCCGACCTACGTGAGCTCTTCGTCAATCGACCAGTCAGCCGTGGTTTGGCATGAGTCGCTCCAGTCAGGCTGGGAGGAGTCACGACGGCGCGATGTTCCGATGGTGATTTATATTACCAGTGATAATTGCCAGTACTGTGACGCGATGAAGCGTGACACTTGGTGTGATCAGTCGATTCGACAGCGTCTCGCTAACGGATTTGTCGCTATCCGCCTGACCGCTGGGCGGAACAGCGAGACGATCAATCGAATCAACTTGAAGATGTTCCCAGCAACATTGATCGGGGTGCCGCAAGGGAAGATCGTCGATCACCGATTCGGCTACCAGCCTCCATCGGAAATCCATGGCATTCTGAAGAGGAACGCCACGAATCGTTTTAGCGTTGGACACTGAATCGCTGGAAGTGTTCGTCGAACCAGCCGTGAAGCCCCGGGCTGGCTACCCGGCGGCTCGTCGAGCGGTATGCCTAATAGGCTTTTGCAAAGATCGCTTTCTTGTCGGCTGGTTTGCCTGAATAAAAGCATGTTCCTGATTCGTTGTTGTCGTCTCGTGGGACGCAACGAATCGTGACCTTGAGTTCTTTCAAGAGCGGCTGCAATTCGTCTTCGCTGGCAAAGTGGCAATGCGCGAATCCTCCGTGAATTTCGTTCTCCCCGTTCGCCGTGAAGAAATCGCGGAAGTCCGATTCCGAGGTGATTTCCGTGGAATGCTGCTGACGGAAGTCTGCGGCTTTGTTGAAGAGACACTGCTGCATTTCGGCCAGCAGATCGCCAATGGTACTGACCAACTCTTGGCGTCCAATTCCGGTGCTCTTGGGCCGATCTCGGCGGCCCATGAAGACAGCGTTCTTTTCGATGTCCTTGGGGCCGACTTCGAGGCGAATCGGCACCCCGCGTTTGACGTGATGCCACTTCTTTTCGCCGCCGCGAATGTCACGATCGTCAATCTCGACTCGAACGGCCTCGCCCGCATATTTCTGAGCAACAAGTTCGTCTCGTAGGGATTCGACGTATGCCAATACCTCGGCACGCTGTGAGTCCTCGCGATAGATCGGCAAGATCACCACGTGGGTAGGCGCCAATCGGGGCGGCAGTACAAAGCCGTCGTCGTCGCTGTGGCTCATGATCAGCGCGCCAACCAAGCGAGTTGAAACGCCCCAGCTTGTCGTCCAGGCATACTCTTTTTGTCCGCTCTCGGAGGTGAAGGCGATCTCCTGCGCTTTGGAAAAATTCTGTCCCAGAAAGTGACTGGTGCCCGCTTGAAGGGCTTTTCGGTCCTGCATCATTGCTTCGATCGAAAGCGTTTCTACGGCGCCTGGGAATCTTTCGGCGGGCGTCTTGCTACCGATGGTGACGGGCATCGCCATCCAGTTTTCAGCGAAGTCGGCGTAGACATCAATCATGCGTTCGGTCTCTTCGACCGCTTCCTCGCTGGTTGCGTGCACAGTGTGCCCCTCCTGCCAAAGAAACTCGGCGGTCCTCAAGAACATTCGCGTGCGCATTTCCCAGCGAAGAACGTTGGCCCACTGATTGATCAAGATCGGTAGATCTCGATGGCTCTGCACCCATTTGGCGTAAGTCGCACCGATGATTGTCTCGCTGGTGGGGCGGATAATCAGCGGCTCCTCGAGTTTTCCTGCGGGCCGCAAACCGCCATCGGGATCTGGTTCCAGCCGATGGTGCGTGACGACGGCACACTCCTTTGCGAAGCCCTCGACGTGCTCGGCTTCCTTCTCCAGAAAGCTCATGGGAATGAGCAGAGGGAAGTACGCGTTTTGGTGGCCGGTCGCTTTGAACATGTCGTCCAGCGCCCGTTGCATGTTTTCCCAGAGTCGATAGCCCCAAGGCTTGATCACCATGCAGCCTCGCACCGGCGAGTTCTCAGCAAGGTCAGCCGCTCGAATCACCTGCTGATACCACTCGGGGTAGTCTTCTGCTCGAGTTGGACTGATTGCGGACTTAGGAGCTTTAGCCATGGTTGTGTTTTCAGTGTGACAGAAAAAAGAGAAAACTAACGGAGCGAGAATTTTGCGGCCACAGCGTCATCAAGGCCAGCCCACTTGAGGTCCGATTTTGGGTCTAGGTTCGGATTAATTGACGGGATCCATTCTGAATCCCAGCTTCTATCCGCCTCAGATCGACCCTGCGCGACGGGAATCACCCTTGAGGGCGGAATCCGGTTCGCCCTAGGCTGTCGCCTGTAGAAGATTTTCATACTCAATAATCGGGCAAACGCACGATGGGCATTTCCACAGAAACGGAACCTCAGGTCAGCTCCGAACCTTCGCCTTCGGCCGAGATTGGTGCAGACGAGCAAACATTGGGACAGTACATCCCATTGTTGTATCACTACAACATGCTCCAGGACCAAGATCGCGTTTGTGCATTTCGTGAGGCCATCGAGTTGCTGGTCCGCCCCGAGATGCATGTCGTCGAGCTTGGAGGTGGCACAGGAATCCTGTCCTCCTTCGCCGCGAGACAGGGAGCTCGCGTCAGCTGCGTCGAGCGAAACCCTGAACTGGTTGCCAACGCGAGAAAGTTCGTGGGTGCCAATGGTCTGGGGGATCAGATCGATGTGATCCAAGCGGACGCAAGTCAGTTTGTTCCCGCCGAGCCCGTGGATGTTGTCGTTTGCGAGATGCTACATGTGGGCCTGTTGAGAGAGAAGCAGGTTCAAGTGATTGACGCGTTTAAACGAAACTACAATTCAAACTTTGGTCCGAAGCTTCCCGTCTTCATTCCTGAAGCTTCTGTATTGATGGCACAACCGATCCATCAGTCATTCGATTTTGAAGGTTACATCGCACCAGTGCCGATGTTCCAAACACCTTTGATGGATCAGCCGCGAACGAAAGAACTCACCGACCTCTCGCCCTATGCAAGTATCGATTACCGCGATCTGATTCCGACGTCTTTCGCGATTCGACAAGATCTGTCGATCAGCAGAGAGGGATGTCTCAACGCACTGCGATTCATCACCCAAAACGTCTTAGCGATTGATACTCAAAAACAGCGTGCGATCACTTGGCCAAATCAGTGTTTGGTGCTTCCTGTGGAACAGCCGATTCAGGTCAACGACAGAGATCGCATTGAAATGCAGTTCAAGTATGCCGCCGGCGCATCAATCGAGTCGCTGAGCGAGTCGATTCAAATTCACAAGTTGGAATCGCCTCTCAATCAAGGCTAGGCACTGGTCCAACGAATGAGTCGGATTGAGTAAGCTAACACTTCGACTGCAAGCCGCAGTCAGGTGTTAGCGTTCGCCTATCGTCGCAAGTTCAGGAGCTCATCCAGTAGTTGCTGGCTGGTCGTGATGACTCGACTGTTTCCACGATACTGCGTACTAGCGAGTACCAGTTCCACGAGGTCCTGGCCGATGTCCGTGTTGCTGAGTTCGAGAGCACCACCGATGACGCTTCCGATACCACTTTCGCCGGGAGCACCCTGGACGGGCAGACCAGTGTTGATTCCCTGCGCGAACAAGTTCAGACCCCGCGATTCCAAACCCACTGGGTTTGCAAAGCGAGCCAACTGTAGTTGCCCCAAGTCACGGGTCACACCGTTGCTGAACACACCACGGATCGTTCCGTCTTCGCCGACCACGAAACTGTTCAGCACGCCAGGTTCGCTACCATCTTGGCGTGTTGCTGCAAGCGTCGCGTCTTGTGTGGCCAAACCGGAAACAAGGTTGAAGTCCAAGTTGAACTGAAGCGGCGATACAGAAGGAGATCCGTTTCGATTGATTGCGATCGTGTCATTGGTCGCGCTAACGAAGTTTCCGTTTCCATCAAACTGCAGCAGGCCCGTTCCGACGGCCACATCCGTGCCCGAAAGAGGTTGGTTTTCCGGGCTGTCCGCGTACCAACGGTAAATGGTTGCTTCGTCGGTTCGGTTCTCGAGAGTCGCTGTCACACGAACGTTGATCGGCACACCAAGCGAGTCATAAACGATGAAGTCGCTCGCTGCGCTCTGGCCGACCGCTTCCTGTCGAACTCCAAAACCTAAGTTTGGCGTTGTGATTTCACCCAGTGGAGTCTCGATTCGGAAAGCAGCCAAGTCGATCTCGAGAGCGTTTAGCTCGCCCGTGTTGCTAACGAAACGAAGAGCGCCATCTGAAATGTAGCCGCCTGGAACCAAGTCGCCAGCTTCACCGGGGATGCGGTTTTCGGATGACAAAATTGGATTTTGCGAATCAAGCTGCAGGCTCTGGATACCAGACGCAGATTCAATGAAGTCGACAAAGTCTTGAACGGTGCTGGTGGCCGTGATTTCAAGTTCCTTGGTGCCAAGAGCACGACCGCCTTTGCGTCCGTTGTAGCTCATCGTGCCAACTTGAAACGCGTTTTGATAGGTCAGACCATCTCGCTTCAAAACGTCAGTCAGCAAGGTGCTGCTGTTGATCGTGGGGCCATCCAAGTCGACCAACTGGTTTCCGGCGACCGTCAGGTCGGCGATCTCCTCGTCTGACTTGCCATCGGTGTAGGTGTCGCCAGGAGCGACAGTATCGACGAGATAGAAGTTGTTTTGGTCACCGGCCAGGTTGCGATAGATTCGGACCTCGTCGTAGGCAGGGAATCCGCTGCCCGCTTCCGGAACTGGTGGATCAGGAAAGTTGGACAAGCTGACGCGCCCGTTGACCACATTCTGTGGCCCAATCAGAACGCTAGGGCGACTCTCTTTTTCACCTGAACGGTGATAGGTGATCATGTAGGTGTAGTTACCCGTCAGACGCTCGTTGTCCAGCGGCGTGCCGGAAAGTGGTGTCGCCCCGTTGTCATTGAACGTGCTGCCGGCGGCAGCAGTACCAAGGAAGAAGTAGTCGGTCCCGTTTGGACCGGTGCGATAGATGTTGACGTCTGGGTAGTCACCGGTGGCTTCGGCAGGCAGATTGGACAATTCAACTGCACCGCCTGTTCCGACCGTTGCAGTGATCGGACTACTTGGGGTCGATTCATTTCCATTGGCGTCCACCAAGGCAACCACATAATTGTAGGTTCCCGCATTGAGTGTTCCCACGCCACCGGTATTGGTGGTGACGTTGTTCGCATCCGAAAGTGGTGCAGCGCCAATCAGAACCTGAGACGCATCGGGGCGCGGAACTTGCCCATCACCTAGCGTGACCGATTCGATCACCTCAGCGACCGATGCCAAGTCGCCTTCAGGTGTCAGGCTGCCTTCAAAGGTCACGTTCTCGGTTGCTTTGGCAACACTTTCAGTTCCCAGCGGAACCGACAGAGGAACCAACGCCGATTCTTGCAGACGAAACTGTTCGTCGATGCCATATCCCAACAACCGCTGGCCCGTCGCATTCACCAACTCGGCATCACTGTTCAGCTTGAAGATGCCGTTGCGCGAGTAAAGTCGCTCGCCTTCAGCTCCTTGAACGATGAAGAATCCATCGCCTTGAATCGCCAAGTCCGACGAGCTACTGCTGATCTCAATCGTTCCTTGATTGTGATTGGCAGCGATTTCTGCCACCTGAACACCCAGTCCGATTTGACGGGGGTTGGTACCACCGTTGTTGTTGGTGGGAGCAGCACCCAAGGAGAGCGTCTGTAGAAACTGTGTTCCAAAAACAACATCGGACGATTTGAATCCGACAGTTTGAGCGTTCGCCAAGTTGTTACCGATCACGTCGATCTGTGCTTCGGCGGCACTCAAGCCCGTTAGGGCCGTGGTAAGCGCGGATGTAAGTCCCATTGGCCAAGCTCTCCATGAGGGTTCACTCAGCCAATGCTGACACTTGAGAAAGTGCCAGAACAATCGTCAGAGTTTACCCAGTTT
Source organism: Rubripirellula sp. (assembly GCA_045110715.1). GTDB lineage: Bacteria > Planctomycetota > Planctomycetia > Pirellulales > Pirellulaceae > Rubripirellula. The sequence goes on along the minus strand of JBGCGI010000124.1, from coordinate 48,230 downwards.
GAATTTCTCTAATGTTCTTTATATCCATCGTCCTTTCACCCACGTGAACTTTGACTGTTCGTGCGTTGTTTTCCGGACTTGTTTCAACCGTGATCCGATCCACGACGCCATCGATCGGCAAACCGTCATCTGACAGCCCATTGACCGCCTGGCCGATCAGGCTGCTGGCTGTCACGAGCTCTTGGCTATCGGACAGATTGCCCAGGGTGTTGGTCAGCTGGTCGGTAGCGCCAATCTCTCGGATCTGTCCAATCTGAGCGACCATTTCGCTGTTGTCCATCGGATCCAGTGGATCCTGGTTCTGCAACTCGCTGATCAGCAACTTGAGAAACGAATCGATGTCCAAGTCGTTGTATGCATCGCTTTGGTCGCCAGTCGTGCCGCTGGCTTCTCGTGCGGTGAACTCAGCACTTGCTGCTTGACCAATTGTTGACATGGGGGGCCTTCGTGTGTGGTGGTTCGCGCGTGACCGACAAAACCGCTCACGCAGTACTTTCATACGTTCCAGCTGGCAGTGAAAGCGAGGGCAATCGAAGCATCGGAGGTTGGGCTCAAAGCCGAATGTCCACTCCACCGGTGGAGTGACTCGAGTTGTAGTTCACTGCCACCTGCGAAATGCTGGGTGAAACTTCGGGCTTGGGTGTCTCTGTTTCACGACTCCGCCAGTTGCGATTTTCACGTTGATTCGATTGACGTTGGAAGTCTTGATCCGAGAAAGCAGAGTGATGCTGTTGATCCTGAGATTCGGTTTCGATCTCGATGGACTCCACTTGCATCCCAAACGACTCCAGACGGGCGCGAAGTTCCGGAAGATGTTCCTTCAGCGCGTTGGAGGCTGCTTCGGTTTCGGCGACCACGCGAGCTTGCACGTTGCGTTGCTGAATTCGCATTTCCACGCGGACGGAACCCATTTCGGCTGGGGCTAATCGCAGTCGAATCACGCCCCCGTCCTCGCCCAAATGTTGGAAGGCACGGCTTACACGCTGTACCAGTTTCACTCGTGAAACGGCTTCTGCGTTCGCTTCGCTGGACTTGGTCTGCTTGGTTTTCGCATCGGCAACTTGGGGTTGATTGCGATTGCCCGGTTCGGTGCCGAACGAAGGATCCAAGCTGCGAACGGTAGATCTTGCTTGCGTGCTCGCCGCATCGGCCCGCGATAACACCGATTGGACATTCGCAATCGCCGACTCGGCCCGAGCAGGTGTCACCGCAGATTGACTTGGGGGGGCGGTGTCGTTTGCAACCGGTGGAGGAGCATCAACGCTGGCGGCTTGAAGACTGGCCGAGGCTTGTTGGCTGGAAGCAGGCTGGTTCGTGACCGGCCGGTGCTCTGCTCCTTGAGGTTGTCGATCCGCGCGATCATGGTGGTCGTGGCGGGATCTTCTCCGGTCTCCATCCCCACTGCCCTGCTCTCCTGCTCCCTGGCTATCTGGATCGAACGCGAACTCGCCTTCACTATCTGCAATCGGACCGTTCTCCGTTGGCACTGTTTCGCTTTGCGAACGTTTTTCGCCAAATGGGTTTGACTGTTCCGTCGGTTCGGGGGCGTCGACCGCTTCGGAGTCTCGACGACCTCTACGTTCGCCATGCGCATCGGCCTGGACCGGTTGCTGCAGGCCATCATCAAGCTGCTGGGAGTCAACGTTGCGCTGGGCAGCCTCGACCGGCGCTAAAGTCGACTCGTCTACTTGCTGTTCGGCGTCGACATTCTGCTGGTTATCGGAGGTCTCTTGTCGAGGAGAAACCGACGGATCGATTTCCGGATTGGCATCCACAACCTCTTGTTGGACCGATACTACGACAGAATCTTGCGACCCAGAGTCTTCGCCATCGTTGGTCGACTCGGACTCTTGACGTGCCGAGTCGGCCGAGTCACTGTCGAGGTCGGGGCCAGAATGTTGACCTGAATCCACGTCGAGGTTGCCTTGCCCGGCATCGATGGGCGGTGCGCTTGACGCAGCGATGCTAGCAAACACTTCTGCAAACGCGTCGGCCAAGCCATCTGTTTCTGCGAAAAGGCCAGTTCCACCGCCAAGAGTCCGTAGCTTGCTCGACGCAATCGCCGAAATTCGAGGCGACCCAGCGCGCGCTCCAGCGGTCTCAATCTCGCTCATCTGAATTCCCCCCCGGGAATGACCTTCGGCAAATCCCCGGGAAAAACCGGGCGTTCAGCCGCCGTCTTTAACTTGATCGATCAATGATGTCGTTGGCATTCCTTCGCTGATCCGCTTCAGAATGTCGGCGAGTTTTTCTTTATCTTCCTGTTGAACAAACTCCCCCAGAATATCTTTTCGTTTATCTGGGGACATGGCTTGAATGATTGTGACGACATCATCGATTCTCTTATCCTCATACATCATCAAGAGCTGCTCTTTTGCCTGAGCCGCATCAAGCTCCTGAAGCATACGTTGCACCTGTTGAAGGCCTTCATTCATGGCACCGTCACGAATTTCCTCAAGTTCCACCAAGAACGCGGTTCGGCGCGAATCAAATCGTTGCCGCTCATCTCTAAGTTGGGCCTGCATGGTGCTGAGTTCGTTCTTGTGCTCCTTCTGACTACGCAGCCCCAAGTCGATATCCAGTCCCTGCATTTTGCGGGCTTCAAGAATGTCATCGAAGTCAGGCTGCTCGCGATCTTCGCTTTGCCGCATGATTTGCTGCAGGCGATTTCCGGAGATATCAATTCCATTCATCAACGCGACCACTTTGGTCATCGTGTCGCCATTGACTGCGCCTCGGGTCAAGAAATAGCCAAATAGAATCACTTGGGTCAGCACCGTGCCTACGCAGAATGCGACGAAAGCACTCATCAATTTCGGGATCATTGATTTTCTCGTTGTCGTTGGATCGTGAATCTGCGTGAGTTGGCGTCATCGGACTCCAATTGTTCACGGCGCAACAATTCGGCCTGGTAAGCTTTTTTCTCGTTGTCTTCCAGTTTTTCGAAGCGTTTGAGCTCAGCTTCGGCGACTTGCAGCGCGGCTTGCCGCCGCTCCAACTCTTGGACAAGTTTTGCCCGAGTTTCTTGGAGTGCGTTTGTGTCAGCTTGCAACTGCAGGTCGTATCGTCCTGTCGAAAGGAGCGAGTCAACCGAGACAGTTCCGACTCGACCCTCAGCCGCTTTTTTCGCGGCGTCGATTCGCTCCTTTTCAATTTCTTCGATTTCCAGGTCGATTCGCTGGATCGCTTCATTCGCTTTGCCAACGGCAGAGCCAACCTCATCGCGCTGACGACGACGAAGTTGAAGGATTGAATCAAAGCGAAACAGAAAGGACATGCTCGGCTAGCCCAACAGGCTCACTGGGTGACTGGTGCTTGGGGAGTTTGAACGGCTGCAGGGATCGGAGTATTCATCAGTTGGACCAATCCTGCTTGCGACTGCGCTAGCGGGGCAATTTCCTTCGCGTCTTGGATCAACAAGTTGCGAAGCGGGTCTCGCATCGCCATGGCAGCGTCGACACGTGGATCGCTCCCCGCGCGATAGGCGCCAATGGAAATCAAGTCGGCGTGGCGGCGGTACTCGCTCAAGTGCTGTCGCGCCTTCGACGCGGCTTTGGACATTTCGGGACTGATCAAGTGAGGTTGCAGTCGACTCAAGCTGTCGAGAACGTCGATGGGTGGCCAATGCGACTCAGAGGTCAGCTGCCGATTCAGCATGATGTGTCCATCCAACAGGCCCCGCAGAGTATCTGCGATCGGTTCATTGTTGTCGTCGCCTTCCACCAAGACTGTGTAGAAAGCAGTGATGGATCCCTTGTCTGTCCGACCAGTACGCTCCACAAGTTGTGGAAGCATGTTGAATACACTTGGGGGATAACCGCGTGTTGTTGGCGGTTCACCAGCAGCCAAACCGAGTTCACGCTGGGCCATCGCAAAGCGTGTCACCGAATCCAGTAGTAACAAGACGTCTTCGCCATCGTCCCGAAAGGCTTCGGCGATGGCGGTTGCCGTCCACGCTGCTGTGACTCGTTGAGCTGCTGGGCGATCGCTCGTTGCGACCACAACCACGCTTCGCGCGACTCCCTCGGCACCCAGACAGCGTGTGAGAAACTCTTGGACTTCTCTCCCTCGCTCTCCAACCATTCCGATCACGATGCGATCGGCGCTGGATCCTCGAGCCAGCATCCCAAGCAGTGTGCTCTTGCCAACGCCTGAGCCGGCGAAGATGCCGAGTCTTTGGCCCTGGCCGCACGTCAACATCGTGTCGATTGCGCGGACACCCGTCTGCAACGCTTGGTCGATGGGTGGTCGGTCAAGTGAATTTGGGGGCTGGCGATCTGCATCCACGATGTGCAAGTCATTCGGTAGCGGCTTCCCATCGATCGGTTCTCCGAACGCGTCGATGACACGGCCACATAGGGACGGACCAACTTGCAACTTCAGGGAGCTGTCGATCAGTCGTACGTTGTCGCCCGCGGACAACGATGCGAATCGTTCCAGCGGTGCAAGAATGGGCCGCACCCCGCGAAATCCAATGACGCGACCTCGCGTGAAAGGACCACCGCTGGGTTGCAACTCGCAAATCGAGCCCATCGGGGTTGTCATGCCCTCGATCTCAATCGTTTCTCCAGTCACTGCTGCCACGCGACCGGTGATCTTCGAGGTGATGGATTCACGAATGATCTGATCGGTCGAATCAAGGTCTGGGAGTGGCGGTGGGTTCAGTTGGAATCCGGCAATGCTCATGAAAGCATCTCCTCAAGACGTTGCAGCTGGCTTTGCAAACCAGCAGAGATCTCGCCTCCGATCTGCCTGACGACGACTTCACCGAGCTTCACCGACTCATCTGGTTCCACGTGTGTTTGTTCCGGCAAGTCAGAGGATGCGAGGAGTTCGTCAAATGCACGACCTAGTTGGGCGAGTGTTTCCGGATGCACCGCAAGGGTCAAGCTGGAAGAGGAGCGAGTGCTGTGCAGGGCTTCTTTGGCCCATTTAACCAGCAACTCAGGTTCCGTCTCGAGGCGGCGCAGGACAATTCTTTCGGCAGCCGAAAGCGCCGTGCGGTTCAGCGATTCGGCATATTGCTGCATCCATTTTTCGTGAACGGAGTAGAGATGTCCAACGGCTTTGGTGATCGCTTGCAAACCATCCTTCGCCCGAATCTCCGCCTGCTTCGCCAGCTTCTTGTCAGCGTCAACGGCAGCCCGCTTGAGCCCTTCATCGTAGCCCTTTTGCTCAGCCTCTTTGCGGATTTGCTCGGCATCCTTGTTTGCCTGCTCAAGCATCTGGCGCACTTGCACGCGACATTGATCCAGCCGAACGCGACCTTCATCTGCAAGGTCGTTCAAGTTGAATCCCGCCAGTCCCGCTACGCTTCTTGCGGCGGGGCCTTTCTCAGCGGGTGATTCAGACTTTAGAACAATGGCCATGGTTTTGATCCTCAGAGAGGCTAGGCTGCCATCGGAACTTGATGGTCGGTCGAAGCGCTAGGTGATACGGAAGCGTTCGCGACGACTTCTTTCGCTTCATCGATGTCCCGAAGATTGATTGAACCCAACGAGTTCATCTTGATGCGAACCTCTTTGGCCTGAGCCTTCGGCAGTAAGGCCAGGACCGCATCGGCAACTTGCGTGGAAAGCCCGCATAACGTCAGCATGGCTGCTCGTGTATCGACTTTCCCTAGAGCAGCGCACAGTTCGCCAGCCGGCAAGCGAATCAAGTGTTGATGAATCGCGTCGGTCGACTCGAATGAATGCGGCTGTGAGGCTGGTTGCGATTCTTCGGTTGGTTGCGAAGGGATCGTCGTTGACGGCGGGGCTTCTTGCCGAGGTTGTGGATCGGGAACCGACTCGGGCCAAGTCTCTTCAGCAACGCGGAGCTTGTGAGTGAGGTCAACCGCGGGGGCGTCAATGGAAGGAAAGTTGACGGGGCGAACAGGCGGGATTTGTTGGCTCTCGTAGGCCGTGACCGCTGGTCTTCCAGCGTCTGCGGGAACCGTGGAAGTTTGCGGTTCGGGTTTCGCCGTGGATGGGAGTGCAGCGAGAATCGCATTCAACGCATTCTGCCCGGCACCTCCACTTTCGCTGTTGCTGTGAGTTTCCGATATGCGCTGTTGAAAGTGTTGTGCAACCTCGGCGACTGCTTCTTGTGGAATTTCACCTAGCCGACCAATTCGGCTAAGAGCGTCGGACTGCGTTCGAGGGTCCAGTCGAGGTAGCACGCGTGCGGCTTGTGCAGGAGCAATCGATGCCAGTACGAGCGCGATCGCCTGAGGATGCTCGCTGGCCAATAGACTGACCAGCGTGTCATCTTCAACGTCAGCCAGGAAGGACAACGCTGTTGTTCGTTGAGCCGAAGCCTGAGAGGAAGCGCTGGATGAGACGGCGGACGAGGGAACGATGCGTGAGCCAGATTGGGCAGGACTGATCGCCTCGGCGTCACTGGCGGCAAAGCGATTCGAGGTCACAGCGCTGGGGACGGTTTGTGCGGAGACCTTGAACGCCTTCAACGCTCGCTGCCGCTCGAGCGGATCCACATCCGAAAGCGACGTCATCGTTCTGCGGACGGCTTGTTTGCTTTGAGGGTCGATCGAGCCCATCAACTGAGCTGCAGTCGCAGGCGGCAGGCTACTCAGCACGATCGCGACACGACGAAGCATTGCTTCACGCTGTGTGGCTGAGTTGTTGTGATTCGCCATGAGATTCCGTTCCCATTGAAGTGATCGAAGACCTCTTGTACGAAAACTTGAGCGAATTTTGAAAGAGTGATCAGAAAACTTTTCCGTCGGGGGACCACGGCCGCCAACCGAAGCGACTACGCGGCTTCGCCGATCCAACTGCGAATGACATTCGCGGCGACCTCGGGATTGCCTTCGACGATGGTGACCAACTCTTGTTTAAGGGTGCCCCCAGTGATCGTCATTTCGTCAGAGTCTTCTTCGGAAACCTCTGGTTCTGGTGGGGGAGCGGGTAGTTCCAGCCCAAATCCTTCGCGGAATTCAGTCGGTGTCGAATCACCGGTTCCTTTGGCTGCCGAGCGGGCGACCAGCAGAGCAAACAGACCCAGCATGATCAGGGCGATCGTTTGCCACGACTCTGACAACCAAGTCAAAGCCATCTTTCCAGTGTCCGAACCAGCCACTTCAGGCATCGGCAAGTCGGGATAGTCGTTGACCACGACCAGCGGATCGGTGCTGGCGCCAGCGGAGACTTCTGGAAGCAACACCGTGATCGCGTCCTGGATGTTTCTCTCTGTTTTTGCGCGGAGCTTTTCCAGTTCCACGTCATCGAAGTCTGGCACGGGATCATCGGGATTTTTCTTCAACGCGTCCTGGGTGAAAACCGTCTCGTAGTAGCTTGTCGGCAACAACACCGAGACGCGGATCGACTTGACCTGAAGAGAAGCCATTCGCGAATTTTCATATTGTTGGCCGGCAACTCCCGAGGATTCTCGTTCGTCTTCCTTCGTTTTGCTGGTTTCGACGCTTTCAGCGATGCTTGCCGAGCGATTTCCAATGGCGTTGGGTGCCGTTCCTGGCACACCTTGATTGGGCTGAGTGCTGTTGGTGGTTTCGATCTTTCGCTGCTTGGTGACAAGGTTGGTCGGATCGGCGTCGAACTTTAGGATGGTTTTTTGGTGATCCATGGTTGGATCGATTTCGGCACGGACAGCAATCTGAGCAGGGAATCCAATCAGTAGCGAACGGACCTTTTGTTCGATACGCGCTTCGGTTTCTCGTTGCTTTCTTAGCACCGGATCTTCATCGCCAAGAGCGGTCGACGAGGTGGACGAGTTCGTGTCGATCACAACCACATCGTCGACAGTCATTTCCGCGTAGGATCCGCGAATCATGTCTTGAATCGTGGAAATCCTGGAACGCGGAAGTGAGAAGGAGCCCTCTGGTTGCACGACGACGCTGGCTGACTGTGGTCGAGTGCTGCTGAGTCCACGTCGTTCGCCTCGGTCGTATTCGACGCTGGCCCATCGAACGTCAGGAAACAGTGCGATCTTGCGGCCTAAGTCTTGTTCTTTCGCGTGCATCTCGCGAGCATTGCGAAAGTCACTGGACTCGAAAATGGAAGTCGCAGTGAAGGCCTCGTGGACTTTGCTACGAAGTGCAAGCGGTAGTGAGGCAGCGTCTTGCAAAGCCGCCAAGTATTCTGACTTCGATTCGCTTGGAATCATGATTCGACGACCTTCACGCTGCCAGTCGTTCAGCCCGGCGTTGCTAAAGGCCATTTCCATCGAAGCGAGTTCTTGTTCTCCAAAGGACTGACCTCCGAAAAGCACGGTTTGCTTGGAACTGGTATCACCTCGGACGAGAAAGGCCAACCCAATCACGATTGCTGCGACAAGCATCACCGAAATGATGCGTGATTGCATCGGCATCGCAGCGAATGCCTCGCGGGCTTGATCAGACGATTCTTTGAAGAAATTCATGCGGTTGGATCATTCGTGATTGCGCCGGTTGGGAGCGACGCTGTGTTTAAACTTGAATCTGTTGAACTTCGCGGTAGGCTTCGATCAACTTGTTGCGAACTTGCAGAAGCATGCGAAAGGCAAGGTCTGCTTTCTGGACGGACGTCAGTACTTCTGCTTCGTTGACTTCGCCACCGGTCAACATCGAATGCACCATGTCATTGGCGTCATTCTGCATCGTGTTGACGTTCTTGACTTGATCGGTGAGTAGCTTGCCGAACTGGTCGAGTCCGGATTTGGGTGTTGCAGCCGGCTGGTTCCGCGCACCGGTCAGCGGAAACTGAGGTCGTGGTGGCGGTTGGATTCCAGAAATCGGTTTCATGGGAGACTTCAGTTAGCCACAACGGGCACGGCAACGAACAAAGACACTCGTCGAAAACGGGGGCTGCCTCGTTGGGCTAGGCAAGAATTGTCAGCGTTTCGCGGCTTAGGTTCTTGGTGATCTCCATCACACCGACGTTCGCTTCGTAGGCCCGTGTCGCTTCCAGTGCGTCCACCATCTGAGTCGTCAGATCGATGTTTGGGTAAGCCACATAGCCTTTCCATTTGCCTTCTTTGATCGCAAGCGGATGCTTGGGTTGGTAGCGGTAGTTCGGCTCCGCTTCACTGACCTTGATCTCGGATACTTTGACGCCCGATCCCCCGTTGGTAGAGATCGTGTCGTCGGTTTGGAAAACCACTTGGCGTTCCTTGTACGGCTCCGCTTCTCCCATCTCGTTGGTCAAAGATGAGATGTTCGCAACGTTCCCAGAGACCGCATTCAGCCGAGTCCGCTGAGCAATCAGTCCGGAAGTACTGACGTCGAGTGCCTTTAACATGCTTCCTATTCCCAATGACAAGTTTGCGAACAGACTTCGTTAAGCCCGTTCAGTGATGGCGGCACGTAGCAATGCAAATTGACTTCGCATGGTTGTGATCGCTAGTCCGTGTAAGTGTTGGTTCTTTGCAAGTTCTTTGGCCTGACTCTCAAGTGAAACATCACTCCCGTCATGCAAGACGATATTTTCGGTTGCATTGCGTGGTCCTGAGTAAATGTCGTCGCGTGTGGTCGGCGATACCGCGTTTGCTGCAGATCGCTGCGCCGTGTCAATCGACTCGGCAAGTGCGTTTTGAAAGTCGCCAACGTTCAGATCTTGGGTTCGATAGTCAGGCACATCAAGGTTGGCGATGTTGCCTGCGAGCAGTTCGTGCCGACGCTGGGCAAACGTAAGTGTTTGCTCCAACGCGGGAATGGTGGTTTTGTTAAAGATGCCCAGCATGTGACTTTCCGGCTGATTAAGCGGCCATTCGTTTGCTGTCAGCATCGCGGCGGAACGTCACCGTGACGGCACCACCACCCTGTGGACAGTTTTGCCACATGACTTTCGCACCGATCGACGCGGCCGCCAATGGAAGCAGGGTGGCTCGGTCTTCGATATCCCGGCCAGTGTCCGCCATCTCAAGCTCGATCCCCAAAGGGGTCTCGCAGGCTGTGATTGTTAGGTCACCTCCCTCAGGCATCTCGGCAAGCGATTGCCGCACCAGGGTGTGAATTAAGTCAACCGTCCGCTCTGGGCTGGCTGGCACACCGAGTGCGGTGTCGATGTCCAGTTCCAAGCAAATAGGTGACGAATGTTCGATCAACAGCGGTGCTGTGACAGATTCCACAAGAACCGCTAAAGACTTACATGTCTTCGGGTCGATCCAATGATTAGCCATAATGCGCTTCCGATTCCGTTCGGGCAGCTGATTCAGAAAGAAACTTCACATTGGCTCATATACGCGCTGAGGGAACCTCTGCAAGAGGAATTCCACGCTCGTGCATCTTCAACCTGAGGTTTTTGTGTCGTGAAACACGGTTTCTAAGTTTCACGAGTCGCTGGAGAGATCCAGCTGGCCACCACGATGAGAGGTGGGTTGAGATCCAGTCGCCTGTGATTGAGCGTAGCTGGAGGCGGCCAAATGCGCGTTGTCGATTTGTTGGAGCTCGGATTGAATCCCGGTTCGGGTTTCTTGCAGCAAGGTTTCGCAGTGGGCTTCGATGGCCAGCAGCTCCAAATGCATTTTTTCGCACTCTTCTTGCTGGATGCGACATGCTTCGCGCAAAGCTGGGCTGTCCCAATGTCTCTGTTCTGGATCATCCGATGTCGTGGCGCGAAGCTGCGCAGCCGCATTGGAGAGGCGACTGAGGTGAGGTTGCTTCTGGGACAGAATCCGCATCAACTCACTCATGTGACCTGCACGGATCGCTTGAATCTGATGCTCGCTGACTTCCAGCAACTGCTGAAGTGCCGTCCATCGAACCGTCATCAGTTGTGAGAGTTGCTGTCCGTCCATCGGAAGTGCTTTGAAGTGGGTGCTTCGAACTAGGGATCGCTGGTGCGCTACGCGCCGCTATTGTCCAGCCGCTGGGTCATCCATGCCAGCAGGGATTTCCATTCCTCACGATCATAGCGTGTGGTGGTCGCAAACTGATCGTCCCATTCTGCAGGAATGCGATCCAAGACGATACTCGCTTGCCGGATCAGTTTGTCTGCTTGAGCGTTCATTCCGAGATCCCGGAGGCAAGTCGCCCGGCCCAGCAGTGCTTCCAATGCGGGCGGTTCATTCATGTATCGCAATTCAATCACGCGATAGGCAGAAGCCGCATCTTCCAATCGCCCCATCTCTCGCAGAACGTCCGCTTCGGCAATGTAGCAGTTGCGCAGCATCTTTTGCTCGTTGTCAGGCAGTCGCGTCTCTTCTTCGCGGTTGACCAAGTGCTTGCGAAGATTGGAAAAGGTATCCAAGGCGACTTGGAGCTTTTGATCTGCTTGAGCTCGAAGGGTGCGACGAGCCGCGTCCAGAATCCCTGGCGAATTTGCTTCAATTCGGGGCCAACGCGATGAAAGCACATTGGCTCGTCCCGAGAGATAGGCCGCTGACTCCGCTCGTGGCTGTGGCCAGTATCGTTCTTCTGCTTGATCGAGTGCTCGAATCGCTTCTTCCAAGGTTGGCTGGATTGCTCGCAGCTTCTCGGTTTTGGCGGCCGGGTCCACTTCACTCTCGGCTGCCAAGTAGTCACGATAGCCGTGCTGATACAACAGCTCACCAAGCGTGAAAAGCGAGTCTCGCCATGATGGGCTTTGCGGCGTGAGGTCACCGTCGTCCAAGTTGTCGATCAGGAGCTGTTGTGCGCTTTCGAGATCGCCACTCTCCGCATAGGCGGCTGCGGCAAGCAAGCGAGCGGGGTACTTATTTGGATCTCGCGGGTATTCGTCAATGCAATCGGTCAAGGACTTGATGGCCCGCTTGTTGTCGCCTTCGGCCAACAGTGCGCGTCCGTAGGCCAGCAGTCCGCGTGGCTTGCGTTGTCGAACTTCGTGTCGCAAGTAGGGTTCCAGCAACCGAATGCTTTTGCTGAAATGTCGGCCTTCTTGGTAGGCATCGATCGCCGACCACTGGGTCGGCAAGTACTCTTCGGTATCGAATAGCAGACGGGCCGCTTCTGCAAAGGCATCTCCGGCCGCTCGATAGCGTTTTCTTGCCAGCCTTGAAGCGCTTCTCGCCACTTCTCCGTTGATGTCTGTACCCTCTTCGATTGTTTTAGCGGCCCACTCACGAAACGCCATTCCCTCCTGTGTTTTCGCTTCGGCCATATCGATCACCGGAGGCAAACTGCTCGCGGTATCGATCGCACTCTCGTATTCGCCGGCGTTTCGCAGATCGCCCAGGGCGCCGGCCAGTCGACGCTGGAATTCCAGGAATGTGATCAACCTAGCGTCGAATCCTTTCGAGTCACCGAGCTCGCGCATCATGTATCGTGACGTTTGCAGAACTTCAACACCGCGGCCCTGCTCTGCCAGCAGTTCGATTTCTTCGAGCCCACCGACGATCGCTTCTGCTCCAAAAGGACGCTGCTGTCGAACCGCGGTCAATCTCGTCAAAGCTTCCTCGTACATACCCTGAACCAGAAAGGCACGAGCGGCCCAGAGTTTCGCCTGAGCAGAAATCAGCGGGAAAGCTTCACGCTGAAGATCGATCAAATCACGCTCGGTCGATTCCAACTCAGCAGTGGCCGCGCTGCGGTCCTCAAACTCATCCTTCGGTCTCGCCCCGTATCGATCGATGACCCGATTGATGGTGGCAATCGCACGCAGAAGATCGATCTGACTGCGGTAGGTCTCCTCTTGAATCTGTAGCTTCAAGTCCTGAGTCACCGGCACAGCGTTGGCCTGCTCGAGTGACGCGTCCACGTCATCCCATCTCTTGAGTTCCGTGAGAGCGCGGATGCGCAGCAACTCACCCTGCCATCGTTGCTGAGTCTGAAGCGTGGAATCGTCTAAGAATCGGTCAATCGTCTCGAGCGATTGTTCGGTTAGCGGGGCGACAGCGTGTAACTGAGCCTCGGCAAGAACTGGCAGCAGTTCTCTTTGCAGGGTCGGGTCACGATTGAGAGCGATCTCCAGTGCTTCGATTGCGTTGTCATACTCGCCAACGTGGAACAGCGACTCGCCGAGCAATTGATGGCCATCGGTTTGCCTTCCCGACGGAAAGCCTTCGTTACGAGACCTTTCTAAGCTGGGGATGGCCTCGTACAAAAGGCTCCGGCGCTCACGCAGATCATCTTCCAGTCGCGCCTGAGCAACTTTACCCGCGCCAATCAAGAAATCGCGAAGGCTGATCCATCTCTGACGTTCTTCCCTCGCTTCGCGCGCAGCAGCGATCTCGGGAGTCTCTTCCTCGCCATCGACTACTTCTGGCTCGGGTTCCGCTTCCGCGCCGGCCTCGTCCAAGGCGTCTGCTTCTTCTTCGAACTCAACCGACTCGGCTAAGTCACCAGCGATGATCGGATGACCTTCGACGTACTCCTGCGACGCAATTCGCAAAATCTCGTACTTGTCGGTAACACCGGTACGCCACCACACCGAAAACAGAACGGCAAATCCACCAACAGCTGCAGCTGCCGCGACCAACATCATGACGGTCGTGAACGTGTCGGCGGGCTTGCGCTTGGGTGCGGTTGGTTCGGGAGTTGGCTCGGCCACGCTGATGCATCCTTGACGAAACGACACGAAACGGACGTAGTCGTGTTTGGCAACGTTTGCGAATATCAGATCCCCCGCGCCCGAGACAAGGCCTTCGCAGGCAGGATCGCATTGCTAGCTACTGAAACGTCGGCGGGGATTTGCAAACTCGCGTTGGAACGAGCGTGATCGTATCGACCGCCGAGCAGCGGTCGAGATCTTTCTCGTAGCCAACTCTCAGTAGATTGCGGCCGCCGCGAGTTTCACGCAGCTTTGTACTCAGGCGTTTGGGGGACGGATTGTCGACTGCAGGGCTCTCGGGAAACCAGGCTTCCCAGAGCGCGAGGGCAAGCAGCGAATCGTCATCCTCATACTCAACGGTTTCTGCTTCATTGAGTTGAGCGATGATGGCACCAGCGAGGAGTGTGTCCTCCGCCGTGATCTGGCCGTTTGTTCCAGCACAAACCAGGTGAATGTTCTTGGCGACACTCAGTTTCTGCACAACCGCTGACAGGTTCAGAAAGCTCGCGGTGATCACTTCAGCAGCTTCTGTAGCCGCATCGATGGCGCTGGTGCCATTGGTTGTCGTCATGACCAGAGTTCTTCCTGCGACAACCGGCGGCTGATATTCGGCTGGCGAGTTCCCTAGATCGAACCCCGAGATCGGTTTGCACTCGCGCTCGCCGCACAGCAGCGGCCTTGGAGATCGCTCGCTGGCGAATCGCTTGGCGGCTTCCACCTCTTTGCAGGTGATCACCTGTTCGGCGCCTGCGTTCAAAGCGGATGACATCACCGATGTTGCCCGCAGCACGTCGATTACAACGGCAATCTGAGTATTGGATGTTACGCGGGCATCGGGAAGCAAGGATGTCGAAAGAAGCATCGCGAAAGCCTGGGGAACAGTTCGGTCTTACGGGAAAAAATAGCGGATCCAGTTGCGAAACGTTTGACCGGGAACGTAAGCGACCGGCTGGCCTAGCAGTCCTTGCCCGACGACAACTGGGTTCGCCTCCTGGCCGAAGCTGATCAACGCACTGCTCGGCACGCCTGCCCCGCCAACCGCTGCGGGTTGACCAGGAAAATTGCCAGGCAAAACAGCAGGAGCGGAAATCTGTGCCGGTGGAGCAATGTAGCCGCCTGGCGCTTGATAGCTAACCGGGGCACAGCCTCCACAAGCGGCGGAATAGGTGCTTGCTGCCGAGACGCAGTTGCAATTGTCGATCGTTGCAAACCCATTGCTCAGCTGTGGTGGAGGCATTGGTGTCAGGTCGCTGCTACTAGGAACGGACCGTGGAATGGTGCCAATCGGAGGCGAGTTGATGGGTTGGCCTGACAGATTGGGATTCCCGGGCAACGCTCGTGGGTCGTTCGGCAGATTGCCGGGGGGAAGCGCGGGCGCCGCGACTGGGGCAGGCGGCGTGATTGGACCAGCATCGTTGGGGATTTCGAACTGTGCCAATTGCACATTGCTAGCAGTCGAATTACCGACCGCGGTGCGCCCGGCGACCTGCTGATAAGCCGTCTCTTGGAGTTGGCTGGGGGGGGGATTGCGGCGATACCGATCAACAGCACTCGCCGATCCAATCGGGCGCATCCTGCTGGCGGCCGTTTCTGCTCGAACGTTGGACGGAAATGGCTGTTGTCCGTCTGCATTCGTCATCCATGCGAGCAGTCCAAACAGAATCAAAGTGGCATATCGAAGTTGTGTTTGAATCATTGCAGTCCTTCGTGAGATTCAGGTGTTCCATAACGCGTAGTTTGTTTCTTGGATCGAATGCAAGATCGATGCCAAACGGAGCGATTCGGTTACAAGTTCGAGCCTGCCGAGGCCAGGCCCCGATCAATCCCAGAAAACCGTGACTTCCTGTATCTGGAGCGAGCGATTCTCCGCCTGTCCGCGTTGCAGTTCTTTCAATGTTTTGAAAAGACTGCCGGATCGAGCGGGTTTCACGCTGCCGCTTCAGGAGCCGATCCAAGCGATCTGATGAGCAAGACGATCACCACAACGCCGACGCCTAAACTGATCCAAGGAGAAACGCCGAACGCTGCAGGAAGCGTTCCGACCACGATACAGATGAAAGCAACCAGTACGGCGTATGGCATCTGTGTGCGAACGTGAGCGACATGATCACAACCGCTAGCGCGGCTGGATAAGACGGTCGTGTCCGAAATGGGCGAGCAGTGATCGCCAAAGATTGCTCCCGCTAACACCGAACCACAGGTCGCCAATGCGATCGCACCGCTCGGCCCGCCTGCGGCATCCAATTGCAGTGCCAGCGAAATTGAAAGCGGTGTCATGACGCCCATCGTTCCCCAACTTGTCCCTGTCGAAAATGCCATCGCTCCGGAAAGAATGAAGACAACGGTTGGTAAGTATTGGGGATTCATGCGGTCCGACAGGACGCTGGCCAGATAGCCGCCTGTGTTCAACGCGTCGGATTCTGTCATCGCAGACAGCGCCCACGCAAACCACAGAATGACAATGGCGGGGAGCATCTGAGATGCACCGTCGAAGGCGCCACGTAGGATCTCGCCCAAGTTCGTCTGGCCCCAGGCAAGATGCGACAGCGCGGCGACCAGCAGTCCGACTGTTCCGCCAATCACCAATGCAATGTACGAGTCACCGTTGCCGAGGACTTCGCCAAAGAACTGCAACGTTGAGTGGAAGGAAGTCGATTCGACGGCTTGATATCCGGTGACTGCGATGACGGCGAAAACCGCACCTACGCAGCAGGTGATTGGTAGCACGGCGGCCAACCAGAGCCAACGGCTTTGCTCGCTGGGATGGTCAAGCTTGTGAACGTGTTCTTGGCCCTGAGCAACTTCCTCCGCTTCTTTCATCGCTCCAAAGTCACGTCCTGTGATTGCCACACAGAACACGAGGGCGAGTGCCAGCCAGGGGTAGAAGCGATACGGAATCGACTGCACAAACATCAAGAACGCCGCCGAACTGTCCTCTATGCCGGCAGCCTTCAAACCATCAGCCATGTAGCTGATCTCGACGGCCGCCCAGGTGCTGATCAAAGCCAGCCCGGCAACTGGGCCAGCAGTTGAGTCCACCAAGTACGCCAATTTTTCGCGTGAAATGTTGAATTTGTCGGCCGTTGAACGCATCGTGCCGCCAACCAGCAGCGTGTTTGCGTAGTCATCGAAAAAGATCACCAAGCCGGACGTTGCGATCATCGTTTGCGCCGCACAGCGAGACCTGACTCGTCGGGTCAGGTGTCCGATCAGAGCAAGCATGCCACCACAGCGTTCGAGCACACCAACCATCGCGCCAAGTAAAACGGTGAACGCGAAGACTTGCAGGTGCGACTTCGAGCAGATCGATTGGATGACCGACTTGAGGAACACCACTGGAGCATGCCACCAGGATGTTCGAACGAGCAGTTCCGCGCGTTCCTCGGGAGTAGGTTCCGTTAGGAAGGGAATCAGATCGCGATAGGCGAAGTTGGCCGCATCACTGTGAGCGAGCAGCAAGGCCCCGATCAGAACACCGAAGGCGAGCGGTAGCACGGCCCGGCGGAAGAGAATCGCAAGCACGATTGCGACCAGGGGCGGAAGCAAGCTTTCGATTCCGAATTGCATTTTCGCGAACGCCTTGGAAAGGATCCAACAAGAACTGCAACGAAAATGAATGGCTACTTCTTGGAGTCAGTCTTCCCAAGCACGGGAGGAACCAGAAAGCACTCATCATCGCAGGAGGGCGAATTCGCCAGCGCTTGCTCGTTGGACAAGCCGGCGACCAGTTCGTCATCTCGCCACCGGTTGTCAACGTCCAAAGCGGTCGTCATCGGTTCAACGTCATCGGTATTCAATTGCGACAACCGTTCGACGAATCCCAGGATGCTGTCCAGTTGTGGGCGCACCGTCGAGACTTCGTCGTCGGAAAGTTCCAGTCGAGCTAGTAGGGCCAGCTTTCGAACATCGTTGTCGGTCAGCGACACAGCTACTTCTTCTTGCTGCCGGTGACGTCAAACGGCTTGGTCTTGACCGTTTTGCGAACCATGCCGCTACGGATGCACTGAGTGCAAACGCGCATCGTTTTGTTCGTGCCATTGGGCAAAGTCACATGAACCTTTTGCAGGTTGGGAACGAATTTTCGGCGAGTAATGCCGGTGATTTTCGTACCAACACCGCCCAGGTATTTGGCCTTACCGCGGGTTTCGACGCGGTTGCCCATTTGGACTTTCTTGCCGCACGCTTCACATTGCCGTGCCATGGGAAATCTCTATTTGATCGGATATTGCTGGGAATTCGGTATCAAGGAAGCTCGGCAATATACAGAGCAAGCCAGATTTCGTGAAGGAGGAATTCAATCCTAGTTTCATCGTTATTCGTGGGATTCAGTCACTCTGCCCAAAAGATATCTGCACTTTTTAGCGATTTCTTGCTAAAGCTGGCTGTTTCAAAGACCGATGGACCGAACAGACTCCCTAACCGGCAAACTTTCTCAAGATTGATCCATGGCTCGAAATTACTCAAATTCTGCGATCCTTCTGATCCTCTTTGCGATGGGATTGATGGTCACCACTGGCTGCACCTCGCTGAATTTATCGGCACTCTCGCTGGGCGAGCCCGAGGGCTACAATTATGAACCCGGTGAATTGTCGATCCAGCCATCTGCTTCGGAACAGGTTTATCAGGCGGTAAAACAGGCTCGCGGCCGAAATGCCATCGTTTTGCAAGTCACCGGAGATAGCACACCGGTTCGAGTCTTGCCTCTTCCGGAGGGGGCGAAAAGCGTTTTTGTCAGCGATCTGCTGAAGCAATCTGGGATCACAAGAAAGTTGGGATCGGTCGAAGCGACGCTCTATCGCAATTCAACGGACGCGATTGGTGGCATTCCAATGGAGGTCAAAATGGCGTCCGATGGACGAAGTGTCCGTCCCGAAAGCGATTATGCGCTGCGAGCCGGTGACCGGCTTCAAGTCTCCGAAGCCCCAAGTCCTGCGATGAAGGGCATGATGAACATGCTTTTGGGACTCTAGATCGAGTTAATTTGGGGGAGATTTCCCGCAAAAAGCTTTCCTCGCTATCCCTCGCTGTTAAAACTGTACCAGGAAGAGATGGGGCTTTTGGGAACTTGGTTTCCGACCTCGCATCTCAGTGGATCACTGCATCTACCAGGGTACGGGTAGCTTGGAAATGAAGGCGCGGCACTCAACATCGCTAACCAATCAACCAGCGCGAGGCTTCACGCTGATTGAGCTGTTGGTGGTGATCGCGATCATTGGCATCTTGATCGGCTTGCTGCTGCCGGCCGTTCAAGCGGCTCGCGAAGCAGCACGCCGAGTTCAATGCCAAAACCACCTGCGGCAGATCGGTCTGGCTCTCCACAACTACGAGTCGGTCTACAAGACGCTGCCGTGGGGCGCCAAAGGTGGCTGGGGGCAAAGCTGGACGACGGACATCTTGCCGTTCCTGGAAGAGGGCCAACTCGCCGAGGCGACACCTCAGGGCGAACCTGGTTGGGCAACCTCCAACACATTGGAAGGTGAGCAGTTTCGTTTTTTGGCGCGCACGTTGGTTCCGACTTACCGTTGTCCAAGTCAGCCTGGTCCCAGTCATTTCCCCGAAGAAATCAGCTTGATTTCTGGACGTGCTCTCAATAGCTACCTCGGAAACTCCGGAAGTGATGTCGCGCGAGACACCTATAGCACCTCGAGCCGCATTGGCATGGAGGCTGGCAACGGTGTGCTACGCGTTGGTGATTGTGTGACCAATCCCAGCGAACCACCTTGGCCTCCCGCCACCAAGTTCTCAGCCATTCTGGATGGACTGAGTCACACCGTGCTGGTGTCGGAAACTCGCTACATCGATCTAAGCGAGTGCGGCATCTGTGACCACTTCGCTCTTTACCATCCGGACTTCGATCGGGCTCGCGGAAGCGATTTTTCGGAAGCCTTGCTTTCGATGAAGCACGGCATCAACTTAGAGATTGCACCGAAAGAACACAAAGAGATCTCGATCAGTAGTTTTCATCCCGGTGGAGCTCACGCAGTGCTATGCGATGGATCGGTGCAGTACCTGAGCGAGAGCTTAGACGAAACGATTCGGCATGCGATTGGATCGCGTGGAAATTACGAGGTCTACGATGCATCGGCTTTTCAGTAGTCGACGGATTGAATTGTGGGTCCATCGGCCCGGTATACGAAAAGACTTCGTTCTCGATCACTTCGGCGAGTGAGTCGACCGGAATCGTCGCTGCAGCGGCACGATGGTAGTCAAAGCGAGTCTCGTTATTCCAAAGCGCCATCAACGTGAGTCCCACCAAAATGGGACCGGCAACGATCCCCAGACGCTTGTTGTTCTTCTTTTCTGACATGCTGACCTCACCCCCGACGGCGGACTGTACTCGGACTGCTAGGATTGCATTTTTACACTTGGAGAGGCACACTCACAACGAAGTTGCAGGCACGCAGGCAACCGATTGCTACAGTTGGGTTCGTGAGATCCGAAATCCAGAGTTGCTGTAGCGATTGGGCGGGCGATTGAAGCTGCGAAATGCGGCCCGTACATCCGACGATCGAATGCCAAACGCTCCTCCACGCAGCAATCGTCTCGCTGAGTTTCTGACTGCGGCATCGTCTTCAAGATCTTCGTTCACGGTTCCCAGTCGGCGACTGTAGTCCACGTATCCTTCCTGGCACCACTCTTGCACATTGCCATGCATGTCGAACAATCCAAAGTCATTCGGCTTCAGCAGACCAACTGGCCAAGTACGGTCGTCCGATGTGTTTCGGTACCATGCGAATTTGTGAAGCAATTGTTCGACATCGCCGTAGTACCGGCTTGTGTTTGTGTTCGCGCGGCAGGCGTATTCCCACTCTGCTTCGGTGGGTAGGCGGTAGCCTGTTCGGCTCAGGTATTCAGGAGGCAGTTTCATCCCCTCGGCGATCTCGGCAACGGGCGGGTAACACATCTGTTCCTCGGGGACACCCGCTTGCTCGCTCAGCCATCGACAATAAGCCGCCGCTTCATACCAGGTAACAGAGACCTGTGGGCAATCCGGATCAGGCGCGTGATTTTTTGTGTAGCTATGCTTGATCGAAGGATTACGTTTTAGGAACTCCGCGAACTGCTGAACGGTCACTTCCTTGGACGCAATAGCGAACTCATGACCTACTCGTTTTCGATGCAAGTATTCGAAGCTGCTTCGGTTTCGTTCCCGACTAGGAGAGCCCATCAGGAATTCAATGGGACCCGGCATCACAACCATTGAATGGCCTTGCTTGGTGACATACCAATCGCGGTCTCGATTCGGCTGGCTGGAGGCGAGCTGTTCATTGACTCTCGCTAGCTCGTCCTCCTTGCCCCACGAACGCAAAACCCATTCCGAGGATGCATGGATGCCTGGGTCGGGGTCCGTGCGATAAAGCTGGAGCAACTTCTTGGAAATCGCGTCTTGATCGACAAGAGTTGGGTCGCTCTCACCCAACATCTGGATCAACGCACGACGAATCGAATCATCGGATTCCACAAGTAGTCGGTCTGCGATCACTGTTGGTGAACAACCCGTTGGATTGATCCGTTCGATGATCCAGGTTCGTAGTCGAGGATCAGGTTGATGTGCTAGCAGTGGCCAGACTCTCTCGGGAGCACCCATCTGCATGGCAGCAATCGCCGCATTGGCTTGTTGGCGAGCAAGTCTCTCCTTGTCGGACTCACGAACCAAAGGCCGGTGCCAGACAGACGCGCTGACCAACTGGTCGTGTATCAGGGCAGTGTTGATGGATGCGATGCGAAATCCCTCGTCGCCAAGCTCACGACACTTGGTCAATTGTTCCTGCGGCGTTAGCCCATGCAGTTCTCGTGACTCCAGCCAAATGTTGTTATTCCAAACAGCGGCATAGCGCAGGCTGCGTTGGCCCGTTTGCAGGATGTCCCCGAATCCCCTGGCGTCACGAATGGGATCCAAGTCAGCGTCATTCTCCAGTTTCGTGAAATCGACGTAGCCTTGGTCGATGGCTTCCTTGAGCAATGAAATGGCGCGGCTGGCGAACACTTTTGCACTTGTGATCCCGCGTTCTCGAAGGTGGCCCGAGGCTACCGAATACGCGCGGGCGGCTTCGAGCAGCGGACCGATTTCCGTCGAGTGATTGCCAATGAATGACTCCACTTCTTGCATCGCGGCCGGGTCGTCATCACGAAAAATTGCGGTGATCGATTCGAGGCAAATTTCTTCAATCACGGAATCGGTGAGCTGTTGAAAACTGACCAAGTCCCGCCCCGCATTCTCAGCGTTTCCCATCCGAGCGTGAAGCATCGATCGGCGGCGGAAGCTCTCCTGCAGCACTTGGGTGTCCCCGTCCGCTTCGCAATCGATTAACTGATCAAAGTCCTTCATCGCGAGATAGTTGCGCTTCAAATCGAAGTGAGCGATCCCGCGAGCGAGGCGAGTTTGCGAATCCGCTTTCTGGCGAAGTTGTTTTTCGGCGTTTGTCAACGCGGTGAGGTTGCGAGCTCGCGGGGTCGGTGGATCATGAACTTGGCTCGGCGATAAGTCCCAAGAGATTTTGTCGTAGTACTCGATGCTCTCGTAGTCCTCTGTTGTTTGGCTCAGAAACATCGTTGAAGGTTGGTCGATCTGCAACACAACGCCGCTGTAAAGCCGCTGGCCTTTCGTGCCTCGGAAAGCGTGCAAGGAGTGCGTGAATTCATGGCCGGTTTGTTTGTGCGATGCCAGAACAGTCTTGACGTCCGCATGCATGACGCCAGCAAAAATCTGTGCGTCATGCGATTCGTCTCCTTTCCATTTCCAAAGGGCAGAATATTGCTCCTCCGCGTTCTCGCCGCCAGCGACGTAACCTGCGACATCCACGGGAACGTAGCCTTCCGCCTTACGTTCTGCGTCGGACGCGACAAGTTGATCGGCGGTTTCGTCAAAGGCGATCTGCCAATCCAAGCCGTCTCTTGTCCAGGCCGCCGATACTCGCACGGAGTCTTCCAGGGGATAGGGGCGGACACGAATCGGACGATAGCCCGACGCTCTTAGTTGCTCTGCAACCACTTGGAATTCGCTCATCAGCATCGACTGGCACAGGGCGAAGCGGTCGGACGTGAACCCGTCAGCCTGTTCGATCTGACGGATCACGTTTGCCGATGGGGGCGGCCAGGAAGTATCCTGTTCGCTGTCGCGCCACTGGTGCTGGAGTTTTCTTTCAAGCCGCCCGGCAATCATGTTTCGCGCATCGTCGCCAAAACTCGCGAACTCGTCGAACAGAGTCACAAACTGCTTGGGATCAGCATCGAACAATAACTCTGCCAGATAGCCGATGTCATCCGCCGCGTACTCTTCCAAAATCCCCGTGGCATGATCGATTTGGGTTTGAGATCTTTCATTGAGATCGCTGCGAAAGATCGTGGCGAGGCCCTCGAGCAAATGACGACGAGCAGGTTTCAGCGTCTTGACCCATACTGCGCCACGAAACGAACTCTCATTGACCAGTGCGTTGGCAACCTGATCGGCAACGAGTTTCCAATTGGTGTCGTTGTCGGTGTCATAGACAGCCAAGGCGCTGGCTGCTTGCAGCAACTGTTTCCGTTCAGTCGATGAAGGTTGCAACGCGACCTGCCACAATAGCGGAACGAGTGATTGCTTCTGATTGGACAGAAGTGTGCGAATCGTTTCGATCTGATCGGGCGAGGCATTGAGCAGCTTGCCGCGAAGGTATTCGATCTGGGTGGGGTCACTGGGCAAGGAAGCGAGGCTCAAATTGAGCCGTTCACTGGAATCATTGGGGTGTTGCGATAACGCAGCTTGCAATTTTGGGTTCACCCATTGTCGGTCCTCTTGCAGGTCCTCCAAGATCCGTGGAATCTGTCCAATGTCAGCATTGGTCAGCGCGGTCACGAATCCAGTCGCCCTTTCATCCTTGCTGGCAGCAATCACGCGGTTGCGCATGTGTGTCCCAGCGAATGTCAAAGCGGCCAGCAGAATCAGTAGCATCGTCGCTCGGATCTTATGAACTCGCCCGGCGGTATCCATCATTCGGCTTTGTGAGTCGCTCCAGTTTCTTGACTTGGTCAAGCTTTTGATGCGAGCCCATTCCAAGGCAGAGGGAAGGTGGCGGCTTTCGGGGTGGGCATTCCAAAGCTCTGAGCGATCCGAAAGCATGAGTTCGGCGCGTCCCCGCCGCGTCTCTTTCTGCTTGCGATTGAGCCACTCTCGCAAGGATGGCACCAAGTAGTCATGGGTCAGTTGATAGAACTTCAGGTTTCGCTCGCTCGCTGACTCCGTCCGAAATCCCTCGGGATCGGTGGGCGTGATCAGACGCAGTTTGCCATCGAGAACTCGTAGTAGTTCATTGAACTCACCCGGCCGATCTTGATACTGGGATACCTCCAGCAGTTCGGCGTGAGAACGCATATGACCTTTCATGTCGCTGCCAACTTCGGGCAACAGCGCGCGGAGGACTTGTCTTGCGGCTTGTTGATGAACGAGGTGTTCGGGATTCGCCTCGCGGCTGCCAAACATCTCCTCCAAGAAATTGGCGCCGATACCTTCGGTTCCGCCGACTTCCATCAAGGTGGCAGGGGTCCAGGATTTTCGCTTGACCATTTCTGCAAACAGTGCCAGTCGTACCGAAACGACTTTGCCATCTTCTGACAAGCCGGCGGCGACCGCATCAACGAATCGCAGTTGATCGTCAGTGAGTTTGCTCGACTGAGCAGGCAGTTTGCCAAATGCTTGGCCAAACTTGATCAAAACCTTGGCTGCATGATCGACATCGAACAGGTCGACGGCAGCAAAATTGTGGCCTTCCAGCATCCTGGCCTCCAACTCACGCATGAATCGGGATGCGGCCATCGAGAAATCGTCTCGTACCATCACGATGACTTGCAGACAGCCTCCGTCGCATTGACGCAGTGCGTTGACAAGATCCGAGTTGTGTTCGGCGCGATGCGCGTGCAGCCACTGCTCGAACTGGTCAAGGATCACGACAACCTTCCGTCCTTCGTTTCGACGAAGCAGTGTGAACGTTTCTACCAATCCAAGTTTGGGGGGCAGGTAAGGGAGGCTCTTTCGCAACCCGCGCAGAATGCGAGTTTCGGTGTCGTTGGGAGTTGCCTCAAGATAGACGGCCGTGATTTCGCGAGACAAACGTGGAAGTAGACCGGCTTTGACTAGCGATGACTTACCGCATCCCGAGGGACCGTAAATCAAGCCGGCGCTAAAGGTTTGGTCGGGGTCGGTTTTTTCGATTTGCAGCTTCCAAAATCGAATGTGCTCCGGCAGTCCATCGCGACTTCGCGGGCCGGGCAACAGATCCAAGAAGAAGTAAGCGTCATCTTCATCGAAGGATCGCAATCCCTTGGGAACGATTTGCAGATTCTTCGCTTGCTGCTCCGGTTCCTGCTGCCAACTTAGCAAGTCATTGGCGAACTCTTCGGCGGTCGCGAATCTGTCGGACGCTCTTTTGGAAAGCGCTTTCATGCAGATGCGTTCGAGTTCGGCAGGAATCGTCTCGTCCAGCTCACGAAGCGATGGCGGTACCTCGGAAACCATTTGATGCAGAATCTCATTTGAGGTGCTGCCTCGAAATGGGCGTCGGCCCGAAAGCAACTCGTAGAGGACGACACCCAGCGAGTAGATGTCGCTGCGGCCATCCAGGCGATGGCCTTCGCCACGCGCTTGTTCAGGGCTCATGTAGGCAGGCGTGCCGGCGATGCTGCTATCACGAAGGTAGTCCTCTTCGCGGATCGCCAAGCCAAAGTCAGCAACGTATGCGGTGTTGGTGCTTTCCTCCAGCAAGATGTTGCCGGGTTTGATGTCTCGATGAATGATTCGTCGTTCATGCGCGTGTTGCAGCGCGAGCGCAACGGTGGCAGTCAGTTTGGCGGATTCGGCATGGCTTGGGCAGTCTTCTTTCAAACGCGTTTTGAGAGTACAGCCCTCGATGAACTTGGAGACGACATAGATCACGCCGTCACTTGTGTGCCCGACATCGTAGACAGGAACAACATTTGGATGGTCGAGGCTCGCGACCGTTCTCGCTTCCGCCAAATAGGCGGCCGCGTCCTCTGGCTTCTTGAAGCGTTTGGCGGTCGGAACTTTGACTGCAACTTGGCGTCGTAGTTCCGAATCAAACGCAAGATAGACGCGTCCGAACGCGCCTTCGCCCAGCACCCTTTCGGATCGGTAGCGCCCACCGCTATCCGTTTGCGACTCCGAAAGAAAGGTTTCGCACAGATCTTGTCTGGAATGCAGTTGTGTCTTGGATTCCAATCCCGCTGATGCGACAGTGACTTCTGCAGCAGATTCAAGCTCTGACAACCGACTTCGGACGTCCTCGGAAATGTCCGCGAACCGCGAGGTAAATTCTTCGATCCGTGGCGAACGGTTGCTGCTAGCTCGCGCCAGAAACTCGCCGATCACCAAATTCAGTTTGCAGTCAGGGTCGGAAGCGAGATCTGGAAAACGCGACAGGTAATTCTCGACTTTCAATGGTTGGTCCGTCCGCCAACGGTG
The DNA here is from genome assembly GCA_045110715.1 of Rubripirellula sp. Taxonomy (GTDB): domain Bacteria; phylum Planctomycetota; class Planctomycetia; order Pirellulales; family Pirellulaceae; genus Rubripirellula. Next base: position 22,352 of record JBGCGI010000124.1, on the reverse strand, counting down.
CTGCTGATCGGCCAGCAGCACTGCCACACGCTCCTCCGCGTTCGAGTCTTGATGCTGGTCGAGAAACGAAAAGACATCGGGCGGCGAGTCGCTTGACTCCCATAGTTCCTCGAATCTTTTCGCAACTTTGGGCTGCATCGAAAGGCCTGTGCTGTTCGTTTTTTGGATTCGGTGAAGCAATCGAACGCGGTTTCTCGAGCTAACGGGGTTTCTCGAGCTAACGGGGTTTTTCGAGCTCAGGAATGAATGTTACTCATTTTCTATCGTGAAGAAGTAGTCGCGCGCAACGCGATTCGACGGCTTGCAGGGGTGCGAACGTTCAGGTGTCTGGGTTTCTCGTCTCGCGTTGTGGGGAAAGTTGGCGTCAGGGAGAGTCCGTAACTAGGATCAAACCCGTCGTTGACCCAAGACCGAGGCCATCCTCGACATCCTCTTCTTCGACTTCTGCCTTCGGCCCGCGATCTTGCAGCCCCCCATGAAGTGTCCCTCCCCTTTCTTCGTTTGGTTTCACCACCGCAGTGGTTCGACGCACCTGTGCAGTTTGCTGGACAGTCACCCAGACATTGCCAGTTGGGGCGAGATTTTCTATCGCGGTGAGGGAGGAGCAGAAGCGGACTTATTCACTCGCTCGGAGAAAACCTCCGAGGCGGAGTTCTTGGAACATCTTTACTCGTTTCGTTGGGACGAAGCGGGTACGAACTTGTGTGAGGCAGACCCCGAGCCTCCCCTGGTTCGCGCTGTTGGGTTCAAACTCAAGTATCAGCAAGCGACCGTTTATCCAGCGGTCATGCAGTATTTGAGACCGGAGCGGTCCATGAAAGCCATTCATTTGGTGCGCACGAACCTGCTGTCAGCGCTCGTGTCGGCGGCGATGATTCCGCGCTTGCTGACACAATTCAGGCGGCCAAATTTGCTGACGGGCGAGTCACCACAGGAAATCGAGAGAACGGTCATCTTGGACCCAAATACGATCTTCGATGATCTCTGCAGTCTTGAGCTACGAATCGAAAATGCACGCACGCAGTTGGAGGGTTTTGAGTCGCTGGAAATCACGTATGAAGATTTGATCGCGGATCAACAGACGACGTGTCGGAGGGTACTGGAGTTTCTGGATGTGGACGCGACGCAGGAACTCGTTTCTCGATATGTCAAAATCATGCCGCGTTCCCTTCGAGAGGGGCTGTCAAACCTAGACGAAGTCGCCGCCGCGATTCGTGGCACCCGATTTGAAACCTGTTTGGAAGTCGAGTGAGTCCCATGGTCAGTCAGGTCCAGTTCTATGTGAATGGCGTTCACTCGGTCGGCGGGGTCACTACCTGGTCGTTCCAGGCGGCATCTTTCATGGCGCGTCGATATCGCACGCAGGTCGTGACTGTTAACACAGAGCGACAAGCCGGCGACAATTTGTTTCCCGGTAAGGTCAAGGAAGTTTGGCGCAATACCTCGGGTGCAAAGCAAGCGACCGCCGAAGAGGAAGGCGGTGCGGGCCGCGAATTGCCGACCAAGCCGACGAAGCCAACCAAACGTCCCAAGAAGGTTCGCAAACCGACCAAGCCAACGAAACCGACCAAGCCAACCAAGAAGCCGATTGAGCCGCCACCACCACCAAGGGAGACCGAACTTCCGCAGCAGTTGCATCGAAGCGCTGAAGAGGCCATTCATGACGCCGGTCTTTTCATTCCCAACTACCTTGATTTTGCCTACGAGCTTGCCGCACGATCACGGGCCCAAGGGAACGCGTCGCGGTGCATCGGCATTTGTCATTGTGATCAAGACAATTACTACAGATTATTGACTCGTTACGCTCCCATCATTCATAGCTTCGTTGCCGTCAGCCCACGCTGCATGCAGACCCTGATTCAACGGTTGCCAGATCGCGAGGCCGATATTCATTTGGTGCCTTACGGGGTGGTGCCGCCCAGCGTCGAACCCGGCCAACGACCAGGTGGCCCGATTCGCCTGCTGTACTCTGGCCGTCTGTCACAACGACAAAAACGTATCTTTGATCTCGTCGAAATCGTGCGTGAACTCGATTCGATCGGTGTTGACTATGTCTTGGATGTGGTGGGGGTCGGACCGGATCGCGATGCTCTGGTGGACGCACTCTCCAATGCACCACGCGTTCAGTTTCATCCGGGAGTCACTCATCGTGAGATCACGCAGGTCTACGATGATCATGATGTGTTCTTGCTGCCCTCCGAGACCGAGGGAACTTCGATTGCTCTTTTGGAGTCGATGGCGCATGGGCTGGTCCCCATCGCCACGCGGGTCAGCGGATCTGAAGACTTGATCCAGGACGAGAAAAACGGGTTTTTGTGTGAAGTCGGTGACGTCTCACGAATGGCTCTGTGTGTCGCTCGATTGGCCGACAACGAGCTGATGAGAATGCGATTTGCCTGCCAAGCTCAAGAGGTCGTACGACAAGGATATCGGCTCGAGACACAACTCGAGGCGTTCGAGGAATGCGTCCAACAGACACTGGACAAACCCCTGGTCAATGTCGAAGTTGCTCAGTCCGTGCTGGATCATGAGTGTCGTGTCTGAGTTCCCAGCGTGATGACTCACGTGAAAGCGGTGCTGGATAGAAGAGGCAGCGGGCTCAACGAAGGTGTACAATGGCCGCCTCGAAGGAGGAGTCGTTGAATGAATCGGAAACCAGAGAACCCACAACAAGAGAACTGATATGTCGAAGCCGCTCAAAGCAGTCAAAGCCATCAAGGCCGTGAAAGCAACAAAGGCAGTAAAAGCTGGTGTTGCTGGGAAAGCACCCAAGGGGCCAGTCGCAAAGATCAACTCGAAGCCCGTGAAAGCGGTGCACCCCGTCAAGCCAATAAAGGCTCCGAAAACTGCAAAAGCGGACAAGGCGTCGAAAAAGTAAACGAGCTGGTTCGCATGGTTTCTTTCAGGCGTGACTGCCCGGGAGAATTGTTTGGGCCTGGACTGAACCGTTTTCATGGAGTCTGCTGAAGGATCAGTTTCAAACCTTCAGCGCTCTTTCCGTCCCTGCTACGCCATGCCGCTCGTTTCGATCAATGAACTGTCCATCGGTTTTCGCGGACCGTCACTTTTAGACGGAGTTTCGGCGACAGTCGAAATGGGACAGCGAATCGGCCTGTTGGGACGCAATGGTGCTGGTAAAACGACACTACTGCGGATACTCGATGGCGAAGTGCAATCGGACTCCGGTTCGGTTGTGTTGGCTCCAGGCGCCTCGATCGCCCGTTTGACTCAGGAAGTCCCTCGCGATTTGACTGGATCGGTGCATGAGGTCGTGATGGCCGGGCAAACATTCAGTGATGATGAAGGGGATCACTGGCAAGTCGAGCACAGCGTCGATTCGACTTTGTCACGGATGCAACTGGATCCGGAAGTCCGTTTCGAAACACTCTCCAGCGGTATGAAGCGTCGCGTCTTGTTGGCACGCTCGATCGCTTCGGAACCCGATGTGTTGCTGCTGGATGAGCCAACCAACCATTTGGACATCCCTTCGATCCTGTGGCTCGAGGAGTTTTTGGGACGCTGGCGGAAGACACTGATCTTCGTCACTCACGATCGAACCTTTTTGCAGAATCTGGCAACAAGGATCTGGGAGATTGATCGCGGCCGACTTTTCGATTGGTCTTGCGACTATCAAACGTTCTTGAATCGCAAGGAAGCGGCTCTTGCCGCGGAGGAAAAGCAGAACGCTCTGTTCGACAAGAAGTTGGCCGAGGAAGAGGTATGGATCCGCCAAGGGATCAAGGCGCGTCGTACTCGTAACGAAGGCCGAGTCAGAGCACTGAAGGCGATGCGCGATCAACGTGGAGAGCGTCGCAGTGCAGAAGGCAAAGCGCGGATGAAGCTGCAAGAGGCACAGCGAAGTGGAGCCCTGGTTGCAGATGTTCAAGAGATTTCTTTCGGGTACGACGGCAAGCCGATCATCAAGGACTTCACCACGATGTTGATGCGCGGCGACAAGGTGGGAATCATGGGGCCCAATGGCGCGGGCAAGACGACACTTCTGAAACTACTGCTTGGTGAGATCGAGCCGGTCAGTGGATCAGTGCGTTTGGGAACGAATTTGGAAGTGGCCTACTTTGACCAGCTACGTGACACGCTGGATCCTGACTTGACCGTTCAAGAGAACGTCGGGGAAGGAAGCGATAAGGTCGTCATCGGCGAAAATACCAAACACATCTTGGGCTACTTGCAGGACTTTCTGTTCACCCCAGAGCGAGCGCGAACGCAGGTTCGCTATTTGTCTGGAGGAGAACGCAACCGTGCGTTGCTTGCCAAGCTGATGACAAAGCCGGCTAACGTGATCGTGTTGGATGAGCCGACCAACGATCTGGACAGCGAAACACTGGATCTGCTTGAAGAACAGCTGGTCGATTTCGCAGGCACGCTTTTGATGGTCAGTCACGATCGAACGTTTCTGAACAACGTTGTTACAACAACGATCGTGTTTGAAGATGGAAACGTGAATGAGTATGTCGGTGGTTACGACGATTGGCGCGCTGCTGTTGACCGACGCGAAACTGCCTCGCAAGAGATGCCGCAGGCAAAGTCCAGCAAGTCCAAGGCTGCAGAGAAGCCGGCCGGTCAGAGTGCTGGCGGCGCTGTTGAGCGGAAACTTTCCTTCAAAGAAAAGTATGAGCTTGAGCAGTTGCCCAAGAAGATCGAGCAATTTGAAAAAGACATCGAGGCGTTGCACCAGGCGATGGCGGAACCGGCGTACTACCAGAAACCAGGCGACGTGATTGCAACGGACGCTACGAAATTGAAGGAGCTCGAGGCTAATCTGGCAGCCGCGTTCACGCGTTGGGAAGAGCTGGAATCGCCTCAATAGTGCTCCGGTGGATTCTTACCTGTGTTCGAAGCGACACCACTTTGCAGGGTTTGGCTTCGATTGAATCCCCGTTGGTGAATTCGATGTCTTCGTAAGTCGTGGCTTTGGTCTGGCTTGTGGGCAATCACTACGATGTGGTCCCTGGTCACTACGACTGCCATCGAACGGGATACTTCCACGAGTGCCTGTTCCAGCACCAGCAGAAGACGCATCGACAGCGCGGGTTACTTATCCGCGCTTGGTGAGTTACCAAGCCGTGCCCGCAAATCCATGAACATCCGGAACAGCGTCGGCACGAAGACGAGTGTGAAGATGGTCGACACTAACAGGCCGCCAAGTAGCACACTGCCAAGACCACGATAGAGTTCGCTTCCTGATCCAGGAAAGAGAACCAATGGACAGAGCCCAAGCACTGTTGTTGCGGTGGTCATCAGGATCGGCCGTACGCGAGTTCGAACGCTTTCGAGAATCGCGTCGTTTGGTTCGTAGCCTTCATCTCTCATCAGGTTCAGCGCTTGATGTACGATCAGAATCGCGTTGTTGACAACGGTGCCGATCAAAATGACGAACCCCAACATCGTCAGCACATCCAGTGGTTGGGCCGTCCGATTCTGCAGTTGTAGATAGAAGCCAAGTGCTTTGAGGCCCAAAAGACCACCGACTGCGCCAAGCGGCACACTCATGATGATGACCAGCGGGTAGCTCCAGCTCTCGAATAACGCTGCCATCAATAGATACGTGATCAAAAGCGCAAGCAGCACATTCCACCGCAATGCCAGCCAGGTGTCACGGAGTTTGTCAGCGGTTCCGGTCAGGGTGATGCGATAGCCACCATCCAATCGACCAGACTCCCGAAGGGGAATCACGATTTCAGAGTTGATTCTGTCGAGGGCTTCCTCCAATGGCAGGTCCTCGGGTGGTGAGACCTCGATCGTCACCGCTCGCTGTCGTTCGCGATGATTGATTTGTTCCGGCCCGCTGGAAATTTTGATGCTAGCCAGGGACGCTAATGGAACGAGTTGCCCTCCAGGAGTCGCGATTGGCAGCGCGCCCAAATCTTGCGAGTGACTCAAAGAGTCGGGGTCGCCCTTGATTGTCAGATCGATTTTGTCTCCCCCGATGTAGTAGTCGCTCGCGTAGGCTCCATCGACCAGCGCGTTGACAGCGTACCCCAGCGATGTCGCGTCCACGCCCATCTGTTCGGTTTTCAACAGCAACGGTGACACGTGGACTTCCGGATTGCTCAGATCCAGACTCGGAACGGGGCGCGCTTGTGCATTTGGGATCAAGGGCTCGCCACGGCCGCCCATGATTTGCCCCATGATCTGTCCGCCTACGCCAACCAATTGTTCGAGTTCCGGCCCGGTGATCTCGATGTCGATGGTTCGGCCAGCCGTCAGTCCCTGCTCGAACAAACTGGATTGTTTGGCGATCAGGAAGCATCCGGGCAGTCGAGAACGAACCTGTTGGATCAGAGGAATCAGGTCACCGCTTCGTGTTGGGTCGACGCTTCGCACTCCCAGGAAGACCGAACGACCGCGGGCGACGAAGAAGAAATCAAAGATCGCGGGGTACTCCAGTGCCGCGGCCTGCTCGCTGCCCGGGTCCACATCCCAGTACGGCTTGAGGTGTTCTTCGACCGTTTCTCCCATTCGTGTCAACTCGTCGAGGTTATAGCCCGGCGGCGGCAAGATAATCCCGAAGACAAGATTGCGATTTCCGGTTGGGAGGTACTCAACTTTAGGCCACAGCACATAGCTCAGGAATCCGGTCGCGGTGAGCAGGCAGGCGACCAAGCCGATTTGCCGAAGTCGACTGGCTTGGACCCAACTGTTCGTGCCGACGATGGCTCTGACGGTGGCTTGTGAGAACGCGGTCAGTGGCGCAACGAGCTTGGCGGCGATGCCTTTGCCTTGTGGTTCGCTCTCTGGTTGCTGCTGGTCACGAAGCAGTCTGGCGGTGAGAGTCGGGATCAGCGTGATGCTGACGATCAATGACAGGCCAACTGCTGCGCTGATCGCCAACGCAATGTCACGGAAGAGTTGCCCGGCTTCTTCTTCGACGAACAAGACTGGCAGGAAGACTGCCAACGTTGTCAGCGTCGAAGCCAGTACCGCTCCCCAGACTTCTTTCGTTCCGCGAATCGCTGCTTCGTAAGGAGGGTGGCCGTTTTGGTAGTGGCGATAGATATTCTCCAAAACCACCACGGCATTGTCGACCAACATCCCAACCGCAAACGCCATCCCCGCCAAGCTAACGACATTGAGCGATCGGCCCCAAAGGTTCAGCATCAAGAACGTTCCGATCACGCTGATCGGGATCGCCAAACCAACGACCAATGCACCTCGGGCGAATGAGAATCCGGCGGCAATGATCAACGTCAGGGTGATTGCGAAGAACCAGGGGTTGATGAACGCCGCGGCCAGCGAAGACGCGACTACCAACGGAACAAAGAGTAGGGTGCGGACTCCAAGATGCAGGAACATCATCAGTACCAGCATCGTCAGTGTTCCGCCAACCATGATGTTTTGGTTGACGAGGCTGACTGAGGCGCGGATGTACTCGGATTCGTCATAAACCTGAGTCAGCTGCAATCGCTTGCCACGCAGGACGTCTTCATTCAGTTCTGCGACGGCGGCTTTCAGGTCGACCATGATGTCCAAGACGTTGGATCCCGTTTCCCGAATCACGTTGCAGGCAATCGACGTGTCACCAAATCGTCGTACAACTCCATCCGGCTTTTTGAATCCAACACGGACTTCCGCCACATCACTGACCAGGACAGGTGCATCGTTTTGTGTCGCCAGAACTTGTTGTCCAACCTGCTCAGGGGTGCGGAACTGGTTCAGCGTCCGTACCACATAGCGACGCTTGTCTTCCCAGAAGTCGCCCGCGGAAGTGTCTTGGTTTTGATTGCGGAGCACGCGGCGGACATCGTCGATGGTGAGCTGACGAGCAGCTAGCCTTTGAGGGTCGACGATCACTTGCAATTCTTCCTCCAATCCCCCCAGCACGTTGGCGTTGGAGACGCCCGAAACCCGCTCCATGCGTGCTTCGATCGTGTCTTCAGCGAATCGACGCATGCCTGGGACATTCAGGTCAGGTGGCAGGATTGGCTGTAGTCCGGGATGGTTCTTGGCAGCTTCACGCAGTCGAAACAGCCGCAGCCCAGCGTTCTCCGTTGCGATGATTGGCGCCAGGGTCTCTCGCAGGTCCGGGTGGGAGTCTGCAAACGATTGGATTTCGTCGCCCGTCGGTTGTAGCGCGCTGAGGATGAACCATGCGATTGGGCGATCGGAAGCACTGCTGGTAGAGATGACCGGTTCGTCGGCGTCTTCGGGGTACTCGGAGACTTGTTGCAGCCGACTGTTCACCTTGAGCAACGCTTCTTCCATGTTGGTTCCGACCAAGAACTCCAGCGTGATTCGGCCCATTGAGTCCATCGACTCGCTGGACATCTTGCGGACGCCTTCGACGCTCTGGAGTTGTTCTTCTTGCTCCTGCGTGATCTCGCGTTCGACTTCTTGCGGGCTTGCGCCTGGCCAACGGGTTTCGACGGTAATGGTTGGCGTTTGGACTTCGGGGATCAGCTGCATTGGCATTCGCGCAACAGAGATCAAACCGAACAAGATCAGGAGGAGTGCGCCAACGGCGACTTTGACCGGATTTCGAACGCAGGCTTCGATGGGGTGCATTCTGGCCGAGCCTATTTGGGTGCCGGTTGTGTTTCAGAAATCACGATGGATTGACCAGGACGCAGTCGCTCGTTGCCTCGCGTGACGACCTCGTCGCCGACTTTCAAGCCGCCGGGGACTAGCGATTCGACGGAGATCCAACTTCCCATTGCAGGGCCGGTTCGGACGGGAACGATGGCAGCTTTGTCGCCCTCTGCTTTTAACAGGGTCGTGCTTGAGCCGTTTAGCTTCAGTGCATCTTTCGGGACCAGCATGCGCGTCTGGCTTGTCCCCGTTGGCATTTCCACTCTCGCGAGCATTCCCGGCAGCAACGCATGGACCGAATCCTTCGGCGGATTGTCCACCAAGATGCGCACCGGGAACGTGCGCGAGCGGCTGTCGGCCATGGGGATGATCTGATCGACTTTGCCGGCGAACGACTGATCCGGAAACGCTTCCACTTGAACGTTGCAGAGAGCGCCAAGTTTGACGAAGCGGATGCTTGCTTCGGGCACAAATACTTCCACCTCGACAGGATCGATCTCAACGACATCGGCAACTGGATCGCCTTGTCGCACCCAGGCGCCTGCCTCGGTAAATTCGGTAGCCACATAACCTTTGAAGGGCGACTTGATCGTGTACTTGACCAGGCGGTCTTTCAAGCCCGCGACGATTTGTTCTTGAACTGCGACATTCGCTGCGGCCTGAGCAATTCTTTCTTTTCGCGGTCCTTCGTGAACGAGTTGCAGCGAACTCTTGGTTTCTGATAACCGAGCAGCTGCAGTCAAAGCCTCTGCTCTCGTCGCTTCGAGCTCGTCTTGTGACAAACCCGATCCATTCTCGTAGAGACGCTGGGCCCGCAAGAGTTTGGCTTTGGCGTATTCACTTCCCGCGTTGGCTGCCTCGGTGGTCGCTTCGGCGAGAGCGATTTCGGCTTTTCGCGAACCGTTACGAAGCTCTTCCAATTCAGCACGCCGCAATTGTAATTCGGCTTCAGCTCCGGCAACTTCAATTTCGATGGTGCCGGTCCGCAGTTGGGCGAGAGTTTGGCCTGCTTCGACTGCTTGGCCGGCATCGACCAAGAACTGCAGGACTCGACCGTCGACGGCGCTTCCAATCACGCTGTGGCGACGTGGTTTGACGTTCGCAACAAAGGGCTGACTGGAGGCCACTTCTCGCTCAATGACCGGCGCGACAACGACGGTTGCCGGACCGCCCTGCCCTGAAACCGACGTCGTTTGCAGGAGTGTCGCAAGCGAGGTCAGCAATGCAACGCAGAGGGGGGCGGAGAGAGTGTTTTGAGGCATAGGGTAGGAGGTGAGAGAGAAACCGGGGCATTCGGGCCTTGCAGTTTCATTCAACGCTGTCGAGCCGTCCAGCATCTCCCGGCGAATTGGAGCAAGTTTGTTTGTTGGCGAGCACGCTGGACACTGGATTTGCTGGTCGTGGTTCGATTCGGTGACTCAAAAGAAAAGGATCTTTGTTAAACTGTGCTTCGGTGATTGGGCTTCCCATCACTTCCCACCCGCGTGCGGTTTGCTGATCAAAAACGCGAATCCCTCCCAAGTCCCACCAATATCGATGAAATCACTCTCGAAGCGTTCGGTCGCGACCGTTTGGTCATCAACGGCGGTTTGCGTGCTGCTCGTTTGCGGTGCCTTGGATGTGAGTGCCGATCAGCCCATCGATTTCAACGAAGACATTCGGCCACTGTTGTCCAACAACTGTTTGACGTGCCACGGTCCTGATGAGGAAGAAAGAGTCGCTGGCTTGCGTTTGGACACACAGGACGGATCTCGCGCAGACATGGGCGGTTACGCTGCCATCACTCCAGGCGATCCGGAATCGAGTGAGTTGCTTCTTCGATTGACGACGGACGACGAGGACTTGCGAATGCCGCCCGAGGGAAAGGGACGTCGGTTTGGCAAGCAGGAGATTGAATTAGTCCGACGGTGGATCAAGCAAGGTGCAGACTATGCGAAGCATTGGTCCTACACGAAGCCGATTCGCCCGGAGTTGCCAGACCTAAAACGTTCGGATTGGCCTCGCAATGCGATTGATCATTTCATTTTGGCCAAGTTGGAATCGAATGGTTTACAGCCTTCCAGGCAAGCAGACCGCTACACGTTGGCTCGACGGGTCTCCCTGGATTTGACAGGATTGCCGCCGACTTGGGATGAAGCGAAGTCTTTCGCTGATGACACTCGCGAAAATGCATATGAGGCTTACGTTGATCAGATGTTGGCGAAGCAGTCCTTCGGCGAACGTTGGGCTCGTGTTTGGCTGGACTTGGCACGGTACGCGGATTCAGCAGGCTATGCAGACGATCCAGCACGCACGATATGGGCCTATCGAGACTATGTGATTCGATCGATGAACGAGAACAAGCCTTTTGATCAGTTCACGATCGAACAAATTGCCGGCGATCTGTTGCCAGATCCTACCGAAGAGAACTTGATCGCAACGGCCTTTCACCGCAACACGATGACCAACAGCGAGGGTGGTACGAATGACGAAGAGTTTCGCAACGTCGCCGTCGTCGATCGCGTCAACACGACGATGGCGGTCTGGATGGGCACCACGATCGCTTGTGCCCAATGCCACACGCACAAGTACGATCCGATCACCCACGATGAGTACTTTCAGATGTTTGCGTTCTTCAACAATACCGAAGACACGGACAAGAAAGACGAAAGACCCTTCATCGAAATTTGGTCCGAAGATCGGCAGTCGTCAAAAGATTTGCTCATGAAACAGATGGCAGATCTGAAGCATGAGATCGATCAAAGCACGCCCGCTTTGCAGGCGGCGCAGGCCGAGTGGTTGGCAAGTGAACGTGAGGAACCAAAATGGGAGTTGCTGATTCCTCAGGAAGCGACGGCACGATACCGAGAGCTGAACACCGATCAAGATGGATGGGTTGTCGCGGAAGGACAGAAACCCGTTCGCGACAACTACAAGTTGCGATTTGAAACGAGCTCGTCAGCACTGACCGCGATCAAGTTGGAGGTACCCGCGGAGCAGTTGGGTAACTTTGTGCTCTCCCAAGTCAAGGCATCTTGGTCCCCTCTGCAAGAAGGTGTGAAGGCCCGCTACTTGCGAGTGGAATTGCCAGGGAAACGCAAGATGATTCATTTGGCTGAGTTGCAGGTTTTCAGCGATGGCAAGAATGTCGCTTTGAAAGGAAAGGCGACTCAAAGTTCGACGGACTACGGCGGCGTCGCCAGGTATGTCAACGATGGCATCACGGATGGTGACTTTGCCAAACGGTCGGTGAATCACACTTCGATCGAAAACGACCCGTGGGTAGAGATTGATTTGGGAGCATCGCTGCCGATCGAAAAAGTAACGCTCTGGAACCGGACAGATGGTGGCGTTGGCATTGGTAGTCGCCTGAAAGGTTTTCAGGTTTCACTGTTGGATGAAAAACGCAAAGTGGTTTGGAAGGAAGTTCCCGCGGAGTTGCCTTCGCCAAGTACAACCATCTCGCCAGACGGTACCGTGCAAATTCAATTTGCCGCCGCGCTGGCCGATCATGAGCAGACTGGGTTCCCGGCCAAGTCCGTCATTGCCAGTCCGCTGGACAAGTCCAAAGGCTGGGCGGTCGCCCCTCAGCAAGGCAAGGCTCATGTCTTGACGCTGATTGCGAAGCGACCACAGATGCTGAGCAACGGCGTGCTAGAGATCCAGTTGAATCATTTATCGGATCATTCGAAGCATGTGTTGGATCGTTTTCGTTTGTTCACGACAAAGGCTGGAAACGTCTTGCAGTGGGCCAAAATGCCAGAGGCGGTTCGCAATATTGTTCGTGGCGAGCCCCGCGAACTGAACCCAAAACAGGAAGAACAGTTGGCGAAGTACTATCGAAGCATCGCTCCTTTGCTGGCTCCGCAGCGAAAAGAGTTGGCGAAACTGGAGCGACTCCTTTCGAAAGTCAAGCCAACAGCGACGGTGCCTGTGATGCGCGAACTGACCAAGAATCGCCGCACCACGAATGTCCAGATTCGCGGCAACTACCAAAGCAAAGGCAACGAAGTGGTCGAAGCGACGCCTGCCGCTTTTCATCCGCTGCCTCCTGATGCCAAGCCTGACCGGCTTGCGTTAGCCCAATGGTTGATAGCCGACGAGAATCCTTTGACCCCACGTGTGATCGCGAATCGACATTGGGAGGAGGTTTTTGGCACTGGGATCGTTTTGACCAGTGAAGAGTTTGGTTCTCAGGGAGATCTTCCTTCGCATCCTCTGCTGTTGGATTGGCTTGCGGTGGAGCTTCGCGAAAGCGGTTGGAACCTCAAGCATCTGCTCAAGTTGTTGGTGATGTCGGCGACGTACCAGCAGAGTTCGGTTTCGACCGAGGGGTTGCGGCAGGCGGATCCTTTCAACCGGTACTATGCCAGCGGGCCACGGTTCCGGGTTTCTGCCGAGATGGTTCGCGATCAAACATTGTTCGTTAGCGGATTGCTGAGCGACAAGATGTTCGGCCCACCAGTCAAACCACCCCAGCCGGAGTTGGGGCTCAAAGCTGCGTTTGGTTCAGCAACCGATTGGAAGACGAGTGCTGGTGACGATCGCTATCGACGAGGCTTGTATACCAGTTGGCGAAGGTCGAGCCCTTATCCTTCAATGGCACAGTTCGATGCACCCAATCGGGAAGTTTGTACCGTGCGACGGATTCGCACGAACACACCGCTGCAGGCCTTGGTGACATTGAACGATCCCGTTTACGTGGAAGCCGCCCAGTCCTTGGCACGCAAGATGATCGACTCAGGGAGTGATCGGCGAACTCGGATTGAATTTGCGTTTCAACGCTGTTTGATTCGCAATCCAACCGAAGCGGAAGTTCAAAGACTGTCAGACTTGGTGGATGTTTTGCACAAGCAGTATCTGGGTCAGCTTGACGAGGCAAAGAAGATGGCGACGGACCCACTCGGGGAATTGCCAGAGCAAACGGACGTGGCCGAGTATGCGGCGTGGACGGTCGTCGGAAACGTGATTTTGAACTTGGACGAAATGTTGATGAAGCGATAGTTGTGCTCGGTGATCCGAAACGACTCCCATGAGAAAGCAATGAACCCGAATCTCGAACGTCTACGAAACCAAACGCGGCGACACTTTTTTCAGCAATCGACAGCCGGAATCGGTGGTCTCGCGCTAGGCAGTTTGCTTGCCGGCGAATCGAAGGCCGCAGCACGCAGTGCCGACAATCCGCTTGCGCCGCAGCCAGCCCACTTTCCAGGCAAGGCCAAGCGAGTGATCTACTTGCATATGACGGGGTCCCCGCCGAACCTGGATATGTTCGATCACAAGCCAGAGCTAGTGAAACGCGATGATCAAGATTGTCCGGATCAGTTTCTGGCTGGTCGCGAGTTCGCTTTCACAACCGGTGTGCCCAAGCTGATGGGATCACCGCGGAAGTGGAAACAGGTTGGCAAGAACGGGATGTGGATGTCCGACGCGATTCCACATTTCCATGAGATCGCTGATGACATGTGCGTGGTGCATTCGATGCACACCGATCAATTCAATCATGCACCAGCGGAGTTGCTGGTCTACACCGGATCGCCGCGATCAGGGCGACCTTCGATGGGGTCTTGGGTCACGTATGGCTTGGGCAGCGAGAACGAGAATCTGCCTGGTTTTGTTGTCCTGATCTCCAGCGGCGTGCAGCCCAATGGTGGCAAGAACTCGTTTGGAAGCGGCTTTCTGCCATCGGTCTATCAAGGTGTGCAGTGTCGATCGAAGGGGGACCCCGTTCTCTACTCATCCGATCCGCCTGGTATGAATCGTGACTTGCGGCGGTTGAGTTTGGACGCACTTCGTGATCTGAATCAGATGCAAGCCGAATCGATGGGGCACCCCGAAACGCTAACGCGAATTTCGCAGTATGAGTTGGCGTTTCGAATGCAGACAGCGGTTCCTGAAGTGATGGACATCTCCCAGGAGTCGCAGACAACTTTGGACGACTATGGTGCGGTACCTGGTCAGTCCAGTTTGGCAAACAACTGTTTGTTGGCTCGTCGTTTGGCTGAGTCCGGTGTGCGGTTTGTCCAATTGTTCGACTGGGGCTGGGATTTCCATGGCACACAGGAAGGAACCGGGCTGACCAAGGGACTGACCGAAAAGTGCGCGACGATGGACAAGCCGATTGCTGCTTTGATCAAAGACTTGAAGCAACGTGGTATGTTCGAGGAAACGTTGATCGTTTGGGGCGGCGAGTTTGGGCGGACTCCGTTTCGCGAAGGCCGCACAGCGAAGAGCAAGATTCTCGGACGCGATCACTACCCAGATGCTTTCACGATGTGGATGGCGGGCGGAGGCGTGAAGGGAGGCTTTGATTACGGTGCGTCCGATGAGCTCGGATTCAGTGTTGCCGAAAAGCCAGTTCACGTGCACGACCTGCAGGCGACGATTTTGCACCAGTTGGGTTTTGATCACGAAAAACTGACCTACCGCTTTCAGGGGCGTGATTATCGTCTCACCGATGTTCACGGCAAGGTTGTGAAAGACTTGCTGGCCTAACCTCCGAGGCCAGGCTGATCAGCTCCCTTCTTCTTGCCTCATCTCGAAGCGATGTGAAATCGATGCGAAAGATTGGTTGGGGGACGCTGGTCACGATTGGAATGTTCGGGCGTTTTTCTACATGGCTTCGATGCCAATTTGCAGCGAGACGCTTTGCGAAGTCGCGCATTTGAGTTCAATCGCACGTACGGTTAGCGAAGGTATCCGTCGACCCAACCCCGCGCACCTTGTGGCGGAATGTCGTCGGCAACATCTTTGCCATCAGCAAGTGAGAAGGAAATTGCCAGGGGAAACTTACCTTTGGGTGCATTTCGCGTGTAAGGTCCATCGCCCCAGAAATCGCCCAAAGCGATCATGTCAAAACGTATCACTTGGTTGTCTTTGACTTCAACGGTCCCTTTCAAGGTTGCCTCGTATCCACGCTTCGCGTTCTTCGATTTCAAGCGTACGCTGCCTTGGAGTTGCCCCTCCTTCAACTTCAAATCGATGTGCTCGATCTCATCCGTGTTCCACATCGGCGGCTCGCCGCGGGTGTTGTCCACAAGGTGGAATCTCGCGATGCGCGTCAGTAGCTTGTCAGGAATCCGGCCCTCCACGATCGCTTGGTGCTCGCTCTTGGAGATCCACAGGTTGTCCCGTGACACGGCTGATTGGAAAATCTGCTGCCATTGATCATCGGTTTTTTCGTATCCGCCCAATACCTTTGCTCGGACACGAACCGTGAGTCCCCCTTCGGGTTGTTCAAGGTTGTAGCGTGAATCGACTTTCTGCCGCTGAATGGCAGTTGTTGCTGCTTCTGGGAGGGAATCAAACTCTTGCAACTTCTCTTTGATCAATCGCAGGACCTTCTCAGGATTACGGTTGTTGTTGTAGAGCAGCAAGTCGCCCGAGGCGGTTGCGATATAGAAACCCTGGGTGGTTGATTGGATTGCCGTTTTGACGTTTTGTTCGTTTGGTTGTTTGCCAGAACGCTGGAGCACAATCTTTCGATAGAAGTCGCCTTCCGAATCTTGCTGGCGTCTGAGGCTGTGTTGGTCCAGGGCGACTGGCAAGAAGCGCGTCTTTAGCAGGTGGACGATTTCTGGATTCGCGAATGTCGACGCACGGTCGAGCACACCGTTGTTTCACGTACAGCCAAGGGGATGGCCATCCATCGCCCATATGAAAATTGGTTTCTGTTGCTGAGCAGCTTGTTCTTGAGCATCCAGAAGTCCGATTCCCCATGGGATCGTACGCCATGCCTCTGACGCATCGGGTTTCAACGCTTGCATCAAATCGGTGAACTTTTTGTCGGTCAGTTCATCGGCACCACAAAGAGCGGTGCAAGAGAGGACCGTCAGCATCAGTGTCGTGCAAAGGAATCGCATCGGAATGTTGACTAGCCGTTGGAGAGGTAGTTGGGTGGGACTGTCGCTCGCGCGGAACGACCTTCCGTCCAGTCTAGCTCTTGGGCAACAGGGTTGCCACACTTTGCACTTCAGTTGGCATCACTCGTCGGTCACGCAGCCTTCGCTGGCGGTTTTGACGCACTTGATGTACTTGTAGAGAGTTCCACGAGTTGCCTTCAGTGGCGGTTCGACCCAAGCGGCTTTGCGTTTGGCCATCTCGTCGTCACTCACATCAACATCCAAGCGGTTGGTCTCGGCATCGATGCTGCAGATGTCGCCGTCTTGCAGCAGCGCGAGCGGCCCGCCTAGTTGTGCTTCGGGTGTGATGTGTCCGACGATGAAGCCGTGGCTGCCGCCGCTGAATCGACCGTCAGTCAACATGGCGACGTCGCTGCCGAGTCCCGCGCCCATGATGGCGCTGGTGGGCGTCAACATTTCAGGCATGCCGGGACCACCTTTTGGACCTTCGTATCGAATGACGACGACGTCGCCTTTCTCGATCTTATTCTCTTCGAGTGCGGCAAGCATGTCCTCTTCGCTATCGAAGCAGCGGGCCGGACCGGAAAACTGTAGGCCTTCCTTGCCAGTGATTTTGGCGACCGCACCTTCGGGTGCTAAAGTGCCGCGAAGAATGCGGATGTGCCCAGAGGACTTGATTGGATTATCAACCGCACGAACAATCGTTTGTCCCTCTTTCAGTGTTGGGACGGATTCAAGATTCTCGGCCAGTGTCTTGCCGGTCACGGTCATGCAGGAGCCGTCCATCAAGTCGTGTTCGAGCAAGTACTTCATGACTGCTGGGGTTCCACCGATCGAGTGTAAGTCTTCTTGCACAAACTTGCCGCTCGGTTTCAAGTCGGCCAAGTAAGGAATTCGATCGCTAACGGATTGGAAGTCATCGATGGTCAAGTTGACATCGACGCTACGGGCCATCGCGATCAGATGGAGGACCGCATTGGTGCTGCCGCCGAGAGCCATCACGGTGACCATTGCGTTTTCAAAGGCGGTGCGCGTCATGATGTCACGCGGTTTGATGTCCGCCTTGAGCAACTGCAGGATTGCCTCACCGGCGCTGATGCACTCTTTCTTTTTGTCAGCATCTTCGGCTGGGATACTTGCCGAGTAAGGAAGCGACATGCCTAGGGCTTCAATCGCGGTCGCCATGGTGTTGGCTGTGTACATGCCACCGCAAGCTCCAGCACCCGGGCAACTGCGACGAACGATTTCGGTGCGTTCTTCCTCGCTGATCTCTTTGGAGAGGTACTGACCGTAGCATTGAAAGGCGTTGACGATGTCCAGTTTCTGGCCCTTGTAGGTGCCTGGCTTGATCGTTCCTCCATACACCATGATGGCCGGTCGATTCAATCGGCCCATGGCGATCAAACATCCGGGCATGTTCTTGTCACAGCCCGGCAGCGCGATCAACGCGTCGTACCACTGAGCGCCCATGATCGTTTCAATCGAGTCAGCGATCAGGTCGCGACTTTGCAGAGAGAAACTCATGCCGTCGGTGCCCATCGAGATGCCATCGCTGACACCGATCGTATTGAATCGCATGCCGACCATGCCTGCATCGGTGACACCTTTCTTGACTTCGCCAGCCAAATCCAGCAAATGCATGTTGCAACTGTTGCCCTCGTACCAGACGCTGCCGATTCCGATTTGCGGTTTGTCCATGTCTTCGGTGGTCATGCCGGTGGCATAGAGCATCGCTTGGGAGGCACCCTGGCTCTTGGGCTGGGTGATTTTGCTGCTGTATTTGTTGAGAGGCTGATTCATGTTTTGTGGCATTCTGGAGGCTGTAAGCGAAGCAAAGAATATGATCGCCGGGAACCGAAACGACAACTCCCTTGTGGAAGTCCTGTCCTCAGCACGTCTGCGCGTTCTGGCGATACAGCATAAGAACGGTGGGATGACTACAATGTTCGCGTCCACGCCTTCTCCACCAACCCCCTTGAAACCATGCGAACCGCTTTGTGCCTGCTGTTGTTGCTCGTTCTCTCTCCAGGCCTTTGGGCCGATGAGTTCACGGAAAATTCTCTACCGCTGTTTGATGGCGAAACGTTGGCAGGCTGGGAAGGCACCGCGTATTGGTTTCGGGTGGAGGACGGATGTGTGGTTGCAGGTCGGCTGACCGAGAAAATTCCGCACAATCAATTCTTGTGCACAACCCAGAGCTACGACAACTTCGAGCTGCGTTTCGAGGCCAAGTTGGTCGGCGAAGGCAACAACGCTGGCGTGCAATTTCGCTCCAAGCGTGTTGCCGACAGTACCGAAGTTTGTGGTTATCAAGCCGATGTTGGCCGGGCCTGGAATCGGCCGGTGTGGGGAGCTCTGTACGATGAGTCACGGCGGCGGAAGATGCTCGCCGAGCCCGATCCAGAGCTCGCCGAGAAGACCGTCAAAGAGGGTGAGTGGAATCGTATGAAAGTGATCTGCAAAGATTCACTCATCCAGATCTTCGTGAATGACGTGAAGACCATTGAGTACACCGAAGAAGACGCTGAGATTCCGAAGCACGGTGTGATCGGGCTTCAAATTCACAGCGGGAAACCAACGGAAGCTTGGTATCGCAACATTCGGATCCGCCAGTTCTAGTTTCTTTCCTTTCAGATTCAAATGAATGATCTAGACGTGGCCACAGCGTGCGGGCCTCACCGAAGTTGTTAAAAGAGCAGGAGTCATCGAGTCATGGTTGATCGGAAAATCGAATTCGTTTACTTCGATTTGGGCAACGTGCTGTTATCATTCGACCCCCAGGCTGCGTGTAAGAATGTGGCCAGCCTGTTTCAAGTCTCGGTCGATCAAGCTCGAGCAGCGGTGTACGAAAGCGGCGTCGAGGATCGTTTCGAGAAAGGCGAGGTCTCGCCAGAGCAATTTGCGGACGCGGTGCGGAGCGAGCTTGGTGCTGCTGTTCCAACGCAGGCGATCCTGGATGGAATGAGCGACATGTTTTGGCCGATCGAAGCGATGCAGGGTGTGCTTCAATCGGTTCGCGATCGCGGGTGTGGCGTTGGACTCCTGTCGAATACTTGCCACGCGCATTTCGATTGGGTGCGTCGGCAAAAGTATGCTGTGACGGACTTCCGTTTTGATGCGGTGATCGTGAGTTACGAGGTGGGCGCGATGAAGCCAGACGCAGCGATCTATCATGCTGCCGAGCAGGCCATTGATGTTCCTTGCGATCGAATTCTGTTTTTGGATGACAAGCCTGAGAACATCGAAGCCGCCTTGCAGCGTGGTTGGAACGCGGTGAACTGTTTCGGTGGCCAGGGAGCTCTAGAAACGCTGCAGTCGTTCGGTGTGATTGGTGAGAGCACGTGAAGCGTTTGCTGTCGTCGCTGCTGTTCTGGTTGGTCGTTTCTTCAGGCGTTGCCTATCTTTGGCCATCGGATGCGGTTGGTTTCGATCCCTTCGTTGGCGAAGCTTGGTTGTTGTGGTCCTTGATCGTGATCACGATGTTTAGTTTGGGCACGTTGGTGCGAGCCGACGAACTGTTGCCACTGCGACAGAGGCCGTGGTGGGTCATCCTCGGAGTTGCGGTTCAGGTCACGGTGATGCCAGCGGCGGCGTGGCTGGTGACGCGTTTGATCCCCATGGATCCGCACTTGGCGGCGGGCGTGATCTTGGTTGGCTGCGTGCCTGGTGCAATGGCATCGAATGTGTTGACGAGCACGGCGCGGGGGAGCGTCGCCTATTCGGTGAGTTTGACGGCGGTGGCGACGCTGGTGTCGCCGCTGACAGTGCCTGCTGTGCTTTGGGTTGTCTCGGGGATGCAGGCAGAACACTCGTTGACGAAAGCGGCAGTCCGGTTGGCATTGTTGGTGGTGTTGCCGACGATCGTTGGCTACGGCGCTGCACAGAGATGGAAATCGATGGGGCGATTCGCCGAGCGATTCGCGTCCAAGGTGGCTGCGATCGCTTTGCTGTGGATCATTGCGACCGTGGTCGCCGGAAATCGGGAGAAACTAGCAGGCGTTGGTGCATTGCTGCTGGTCGCGCTGTTGTGGATCAATTTGGTTGGTTACGCGGCTGGCTTGGGGGTCGGCCGACTGGCTCGACTTCCGGACAAGTATTGCCGCGCACTGACATTGGAGGTTGGGATGCAGAACGCTGGATTGGGAACTGCTCTGGCGGTGTCGCTGTATGGCAAAGAGACCATCGCGACGATTCCGACGGCGGCCTATACCTTTGGGTGCATGTTGACCGGAACCATGTTGGCTGTCTGGTGGCAGCGTTTTTCGTGCCGGCCACCCGTTTTAGGCGACGAAGATATGGACGAATCGAGGTCTGTATGAGTCCGCGAAGCTGGGCTGTATGATGGAGACGTCTTCGTCCGTCACTCGATCAAGATTCTCTATTCCCGTTCATGTCACAGCCAACGCGTCCAGCGATTGTTCCCGAGACTGGTTCTCCCAGACCAGTTGCCGTTATCGATATCGGTGCAACCAGTATCCGAATGGCGATCGCCGAGATCAGTGATGGAGAGGTGCGGACGCTGGATCACTTGGTGCAATCGGTAAATCTTGGCCGAGAGTGTTTCGCAAACCGACGTTTGTCCCGCAAGAGCATCGAGAAAGCCGCGGCAGTCTTGACGCAATACCAACGTGTCCTCCAGCAGTACGGCATTACGTCTCCTCAAGATGTCCGCGTGGTCGCCACCACTGCAGTCCGAGAAGCGGCCAACCGACTCGCTTTCGCCGATCGTGTGTTTGTTGCGACAGGGTTGAATGTCGAATCGATTGATGAAGCGGAAGTCAATCGAATCACCTACATGGGGGTCACACCTCACTTGATGGCTCATCCAGAGCTAGCCGACGGCAAGTCGGTTGTGGTCGAAGTTGGTGGTGGCAGTACGGAGATGTTGGTCATGCGCAGCGGTAATGTGCTGACGAGCCACTCGTATCGACTTGGCTCCCTGCGAATGTTGATGTCGATGGATGAGCTTCGTACAAGTGCTCAGCGTCAGCGATCCATTTTGGAGAGCCAGATTCGTCGCACGTTGGAGAAAATCTCTGACGCGGTGGAGTCAGATGCGGCGATCAACCTGATCGCTCTCGGGGGAGACATCCGCTTCGCTGCAACCGAACTCGTTGACTGGGATGGCAAAGAACTCGTTCAGCTGCCGACCAAGAAGCTTGCGAAATTCACCGAAAAGGTGTTGCAGCTGGATCAAGACACGATCGTGAAGCGTTTTGACACGAGTTTTGTCGAGGCCGAAAACCTGGGGCCAGCTCTGTTGGTCTACACGTTGCTGGCACAGCATTTTGAACTTCCGCATCTTTACGTTTGCGATACGAATCTTCGCGAGGGGCTGTTGCATGACATGGCCGGCAGCAACAGCTGGACGGCCGAGTTTCGAAACCAGATTTTGCGATCTGCGATTCTGTTAGGGCGAAAGTACGACTTCGACGAGACCCATAGCCGGAACGTTGCCGAGTTGGCAAAAAAACTGTTTGACCAATTGGAAAACGAACATCAATTGGACCGCCGCCACGAGGTGATTTTGTTTGCTGCTTCGTTGCTGCACGAGATTGGTTCGATCGTCAACGTTCGCAGCAATCACAAGCATGCGTTGTACTTGATTCGCAATAGTGAGTTGTTCGGTCTGTCGCGAGGAGAATTGCTGCAGGTAGGCCTGGTTGCTCGATACCATCGCCGCGCCAATCCACAGCCATCGCACGAAGGCTACAGCACCTTGCCTCAGGAAGAGCGAGTCATTGTTGCTAAGTTGGCGGCGATTCTACGTTTGGCGATTGCCCTAGATGACACTCGGACTGGGCGTATTCGAGAAATTCAATGCAGTTGCGATGGAAGACAGCTGGTGATCAACGTTCCCGGCGTGGACGATGTGTCCCTGGAGCAGATCGCAATGCGTCAGAACGCTGGCTTGTTCCGAGATGTGTTTGGGATGCAAGTGCTGCTGCGAGCAGGAAAGTAACC
>JBGCGI010000123.1:0-12455 GCA_045110715.1 Rubripirellula sp. | reverse complement strand
AGAACGGATTTCCGACGCGACCTCACGAAGTCTCAACAGTCTGTCAATCATCGGCTCGAAGGCTTCCAGCGGAATCATGTTGGCACCATCGCTAGGCGACGTCGCTGGTTCAGGATGCGTTTCGAAAAAGAGTGCGTCGGTACCGATTGCTACGGCGGCACGGGCCAATGGTTCGACCATTTCGCGGTTTCCGCCGGTCGCCCCCCCCAGGCCCCCTGGCCGCTGCACGCTGTGAGTGGCGTCAAAAACGACTGGAACGCCCAGTGCACGCATCAAGGGCAGGGACTGCATGTCGTTGACCAGCCGGCCATAGCCGAAGAAGGTTCCCCGTTCGCAGAGCATGACGCCGCCAGATCCGCTGCCCTGCACTTTCTGGACGACGTACTGCATGTCTTCGGGTGACATGAACTGCCCTTTCTTGACGTTGACCGGGCGTCCGGTTGCCGCGGCGGCAACCAGCAAGTCTGTTTGGCGGGCCAGAAACGCTGGGATCTGTAGGAGAGTGCAGACCTCGCCGACGGCAGCTGCTTGATCGGGCAGGTGCAGATCCGTCGTGGTTGGCAATCCAGCTGATTTGCCAACTTCTTCCAACATTCTGAGTCCCTTTTCGATCCCGGGACCGCGTTGGGCACTCAAACTGGTTCGGTTCGCTTTGTCGAAGGACGCTTTGAAGACGACGTTGACGTCGGAACGCTCGTTCAGCCGGGCCAGAGTATTGGCGATCTGCAAAGCAAGATCTCGGCTCTGCAGGACGCAGGGGCCTGCAATCAGTAGCAGAGGTTGTCCGTCGCCGCACTCGTAGTCACCGACATGGACCGATTTGACGTTGTTCGTGTTTTCGCTTGATTGTGTCATGCCGTGATCTTGGACAATCAAGCCGTTTGAGGCAATCCATCTGTTGGAACCGGCGGTAACAAAAGGTGCACACGGCCAGCGAGTGTGTTGATCGAAAGTGGCAGCCGGCCGGCATAATCCCCATCCATTTCATAGGGAACTCGCGCGTCGGAGACGATTTCTACTTTCCGCCCACGCAATCTTGTGACGTCACGAGAGTTTAGATGCGAGCCCAACCAGATGCCAACGAGGTATTTGAGACCGTGAAAGACAGTCTTGCCGTCGAACAGAATCACGTCTAACTGACCATCGTCGCCAACGGCATCTGGTTCAATCTTCAGGCCCGCGGCATACCGTGGCAGGTTGAATACCATCGCCCAACCGCACTCGTGAGGCTCTTGATCGTCGACCCGCACGGTCAGCTTCGGAAACCGGTACTTCAAGAGCGCTCTGACAATCGGTCGAAAGTAGCTCCATCTGCGAATGTGTCCCCGGCGGGTCAGGTGCATGCCGCGAACAACCTCGGCATCGAAACCACAGGTCGCCATGATCAAGAACGGCCGCAGATTGGCCACACCCGCATCCATCTGAAAACTACTGCCGTGACGAATCGTCATGATCACCGCTTCGGCCTCGGCTGAATGCCCGAATTCTTTGGCCAACAAGTTTTCTGTCCCCAGTGGCATCGGCACGATCGGAACTTCAGATGTCGCGATTGAGGCGGCCAATGAAATCGTGCCGTCTCCGCCCGCAGCGACAACCACATGATCGAATTCTTCCTTGAGTAGTTCTTCTTTGAGTTGTGCCACGGACTGAACGAGCAAGGACTCAATCTCATTTTCACTGAGCAAACGGATGAGTCGTGGCACCTGCTCTCGCCGCTTTCCACTACCCGCCTTGGGGCTGGAAAAGATCAGAACCCGGCAAGGTTTCTGGCAATGAAATCGATCGGTCGTCACAGGAGGCGATGGGAGCGAGGGTTAGATGGATTTGGCGGGTCATCGAGGAACTCGCTGACGGCGAATGTGACTCGCGGTGTTCGCTGTGCCGGGATGGCGAAAGAACTTTGCTTTCAGCGGGGAAACTTACGTCTTTGGAGGTGTTCTTTTGCCAAGATTCTACGTCAGCAGCTGGTTTGTAACCTACCTTTAAACGGTTGCCGCTGTGTCTGATGCCTGAATATTCCGACTAAGAGGCAAATTTGATTCCAATCGCCTGTGACATGAGAGACCGTTCTCGTGAATTTTATTCGCCGATACTGGGGGGCTGCCCTCATTCTGCTGATGGTTGCCGTCCACGCTGCTGTCATTGGGTACGTTCGGAGTCGGGTTGCGCGGTTGAATGAATCGGAGAGCACGGCGATTGAAATCGGCAGCTTTCGGTTTCAGCCGGTCGCCGACTTGAGCAAGGTCTACCACTTCCAGTTACACGCGATTGTTGATCCGTCCAAACGTAACCGTGGCGAGGATCGCTTGGCTCAAATGCGAATGGAAATTCGCGAGGCCTCCGAACAACTCTTGCGACAGGTCGATCCGCAATGGCTGGAGGATCCAGCCCAAGCACAGATCCGCGAGCGGTTGATGGAAGTTGTGTTGCAGCACTTGGATGAGCCTTTGGTTCAGCGAGTCTTGATCACCGATTGGCTTGAGCTCCCCGTCCAAACGGTCGACGTGAAGCTGGATAAAAGCCAGGATACCCTGGCAGCCAAGTAGCGTCTGCGATCGACGTGAAACCTAATTTCTGCCGTGAAACAACGTCCCACGCTCTCTTTTTCGGGATCGTTGCCTGAATAGCGGCTTCTGGGGGTAAATCTGACTTGTGGCGCCCGTCGCCGCGTTGGTAGTTACCGATGACTGCCCGTGACAGACTCGTTGCGTGGCAGGTAACGAATCACCTTCGCTGTCGGTTAGCGCGGTATGCATCAACGCTTCACTCAATCATTCATTCAGTCCTGCCCACCAATTCGATTGGCGGCGTGTTGGATCTCAAACGCCATCTTAGCGATGTGCTTGTGTGGTCCCGCGCATGCTCAGTTTGGCGGCGGAGGATTTGGCGGCGGAGGCGGAGGTCCTGGCGGCGGCGCACCACCGGCCGATACGAAACCCAAGTTTCGTGATCACATCCACAATTTGGATGGCATGAGCTTTCGACGTGAGAAAGGCGATGCGATCGTCCTGGATGTCAAAGTGATCGGCAACAAGTCGGTTGAAATTCACCAGATCTCTCAGCAGCTACAGACTCGCAAAGACCGTTTCTACGACTACGAAACCGTGCTTGGCGATGTGCGTCGGTTGACTGACATGGGGTCATTCGATTACGTCACCTTCAAGCTCAACGAGCAACCAGGTGGCGTTCAAGTCACTTTCATCGTTACCGAGCGACCTGTGATCACCCAAGTGGTTTATCACGGCAACCACGCTGTGAACGATCGCGAGCTTCGGGGACGTGCTGGCCTTGAAAAGGCGGATCCGCTCAGCGAGTTTTCGATTGAGTCCGCACGTCGACGACTGCTGGATTACTACCGCGAGGAAGGTTTCAATCAAGCGGCAGTCAAGAGTAGCGTCGGAATCAAGAACGATGGCGGTGCAGTGGTCTTTCGTATCAATGAGGGCCCCAAAGAACGTATCGCAGACATCACGATTCAGGGAAACTCGATTGTCAGCGAATCACGCCTGAAAAAGATCATCAAGAGCCGTGGGCCAACGGCCGGAGTTTTGAATTACATCGGCAACGTGGCTGATTTGGAAAAAATCAATAATGATGTCGACGTCCTGGCATCGTACTACCACAACCTCGGTTTCTTGACTGCAACGGTAGGCCGGCGACTGTCCTATGACGAATCAGGAAAGTGGATCACGGTGAATTTCGTGGTCAACGAAGGTCCTCGATTCAAAGTCAACGATGTTCAGATCATTGGCAACGAATTCATCACCGAGAAGTCACTTCGCGAGCGACTTGAGTTGAAACCCGGAGACATGTTCAACGGGACGGTCATGCGGCGCGACGTGGGCGAACTGACCTATGGGTACGGTGAACTCGGTTTCATCTACGCCGAGATCAATCAAAAAACAGTGATGCGAGACGAAGGAAATATCGTCGATCTGGTTTACGAAGTGACGGAAGGTGATCGATGGAAAGTCGGACAAATTCGCGTCAACATCGACGGTGAACCGCATCTGATGCGAGAAACCACAATGTTGAACTTGGTGGATTTGCGAGAGGGAGACTGGATCGATCGAAGAACACTGGAAACCAATCGGCGACGATTGGAGCGAAGCCAGTTGTTGGAAGTCAATCCACAGGTTGCTGATCCACCAGACATCAAGGTCGTTCCGCGAGATGAAGAACTTGATAGCTACTAAGACACGCTGCCTGCACGCAACGAAGACTACTGAAAACCACAATTCAGACGAAGTTGACCGTATGAAGGATATGACACACACACGAACGGGCCGCATGTTCGGCTGGCTTGCGATCACAGGATCGCTGGTGTGTCTCGGCGGATGCGCCCAGCTAACTGGGCAGTCGGCCGGTGCGTTCGGTACACCATCCACGGGCGTTTTTCCCACAGCTCAGAATGCGAGTGCACCTGCGAATGCAGCGGCTCCGACGAGCGTACAGACAAGCGTTGCTCCTGGGGCTGTCCCCAGTTTTGCTCAGAACCCGGCTCCTGTTGGAGCCGTTGCACAGACTTCAGGGACGCAGCCTTACACGGCTCGCCAGTTCCCCAGCGGAGGCGGCGGTGCTCCTTCCACTTACAACTTGACGCCTCCAGCTGGCTCACCTTTGCCACCTGGCAGCGATTTCACGCAGTCGCCACCTCTTTCGACGGGCGTCGCCGATCCTTACGCGCCGCCTGCTCCGCCAATCGTGAACTTTCAACCGGGCCCCCGTGTCCGGCAAGCTGACTTGGTGATCAACGGATTCCCTGCTCGAACGGGCCGGATCATGTTGGGTGGTGCCGTCAACAGTGATGCAGGTGTGACGGGTCAGTTGACCGTTGACGAACGTAACTTTGACATTTCACGCTGGCCAACTTCGTTCCAAGATTTGTTCAGCGGAACCGCCTTCCGTGGAGCAGGGCAAACGTTTCGAATCGAAGCCGCGCCGGGTACGGACTTCAAACGGTACACCGCTCAGTTCGCAGATCCGAATCTTTTTGGCTACAAACCTATCAGTATGTCCGTCAGTGGCTTCTTGTATGACCGTCGTTTCAACGACTGGGACGAGGAGCGAATGGGCGGTCGGTTGTCATTCGGATATCGGATCACACCTGACCTTTCCGTCTCAGCTGGTATCAGCGGCCAGAACGTTGACATCACCAACCCACGAAGCACCGGCGCACCACAGTTGAACGCTGCTTTGGGAGACAATGCACTCTACAGCGGTGAGATCTCGCTGAAGCACGACACACGTGACAGCCCGATTCAGGCTTCCCGCGGACATTACTTTGAGTTCACGTTCCGAGAAGTATTTGGCGACTTCGACTACGCGAAGTTCGATCTCGAATATCGCCGCTATTGGTTATTGTCCGAGCGTGCAGACACATCCGGAAGGCAGACTCTGTCCTACTCGACGCGACTTGGCTTCAGCGGAGATGAGACACCAATCTTCGAAAACTACTTTGCTGGCGGATACGCAACGCTCCGTGGATTTGACTTTCGAGGTGCCAGCCCGGTTGTCAATGGTGTTGAAGTCGGTGGTCGTTTTCAGTGGCTCAATACAGTTGAATACATGTTCCCGATCACGGCAGACGACGCCTTCCGAGGAGTCGCTTTCGTGGACTTTGGAACGGTGGAAGAAGACATCGAGATCAACGAGGACAATTACCGCGTTGCTCCTGGCCTCGGTGTGCGAGTCGCGATTCCGATGCTGGGACCAGCACCGTTGGCGTTTGACTTCGCGTATCCGGTCACAATGGCCGATACGGATGAAAAGCGAGTCTTCAGTTTCTACATGAGTCTGATTCGCTAGAACTGGCTACGATTTGGCTGGCGACTTTGTCTGCCAGCTGAATCACCGGCGCAATGCCGACACCGTGCATCACGTTGCTAACCAGCGACAGGTTGGGATTCTGAGCGATCGATTCTTCGATGCGCTTGATCCGGTCAGCGTGCCCCACATGGTACTGAGGCATCGCATCTGTCCAGCGAATGACTTTCGCGAGTCTCGGTTCGCCATCGAGTCCGATCGTTGCCTTTAACTCGCTTAGGGCCAATTGAATCAATGCTTGGTCGGACAGTTCAAGTAGCTCCGCTTGAAGGGCCCCACCAATGAAAACGCGAATCAAGACATGATCCTCGGGCGCCCGATCGGGGAATTTGTGACTGGCAAAACTACCGGCCAGAATTTTGCGGTTCTCATTTGGTGGAACCACGAAACCAAATGTTTCGATGTCGGATGGAATGTCGGCTCTCCGGACACCCAAGACGACGATTGCCGTGGATGCGGCTTGGATCGCCGCCAGTTCGTCTGCTGCGGTTGGTGCGATGTCACGAAGCAGATTGGTTGCATGGCGAGGTGGTGTGGCTACGACGACATGATCGAAGGTCTGGGCGTCGTGACCCTTCGCTTTTATCTGCCACTGCTTGCTTAATCGTGATAACGATTCGACCGGCGATTGAAGGTGGATGGAAGACTTGGGGAGACAGGCCTCGAGACCTTGAATCAGCTCGAACATGCCATTGCGAAACGACCGAAACTGTCCGTAGCGGGCTCCGGTGCTCAATCGTTCGACGGAGTCCTCGCCTGTTTTGCGTCTTGCTGCGGTTGCTTTGGCAAAGGAGCCGTGCTCTCGGACCATTTTGTCCAAGGGAGCCATGGTCGACTGCATGCTTAGTTTGCTGACGTCAGCGGTGTAGATGCCGGCAACCAGTGGCGCAACCAGCCGATCCAACGCTTCTTGCCCCATTCGTTTTCGCACGAATTCGCCGACCGACACGTCTTGGTCCGTATCAGGGCCTTGCACCCATCGCTCCGCCAGGAATCGTAGTTTGCCGCTGAGCGACAACAGTGGCGTCTTCAAAATCGGAAGTAGTTGGGTTGCCCGCATCAAGACGAAGCCGTCGGGCACAGGAACAAGCGATCCAGACCGAACGATACGAGCACCGCGGCGAGCTTGCTGGGCTTCGATCACGCGATCGGAGATACCAAGCTGCTCACATAGTTCTAAGACCCCAGCCGGCTTGGTGGCGAACATGTCCGCCCCATGATCAATCAAAAAGCCGTCGACTTGTTCGGTGTAGATCACACCGCCCAATCGTGGCTGTGATTCAAACAGCGAAATGTCGAGCTGAGGAGCGGCCAACTGCAATTTGGCAGCGGTGGTCAAGCCAGAAAGGCCTCCACCGATCACGGCGATTCGGCGGCTATCGATCGCGTTTACTCCCAAGTCCTATCAAGACACACAGCGGTGTTCCGATCCATCGCAACGTTGTCAGCCTCCTCACTATCGCTCCGAATCCATATCCATGTCCATCTCCATATCCATGTCCATTTCTTCGTACATGTCTTCTTCATCTTCGTATCCATCGTACATGTCGTCTTCACGACCACCCCGACCGCGGCTTGCGAGGCTGGTTTGAGCTCCCATCATTGTGGCGATGCTGTTGACAATCGTTTCCATCGGGGTGAAGAACGATTCCATTGCAGCGTGGAAATCGTTTTCGTTGCTGGCTTGGCTCATTGGTCCCAGTGTGGCTGCGAGTCCGCCGACCAGCAACGCGTACGTATCAATGTAGGTGCCTTCTGGGGCTTCGTTGATTTCCTGTTTGAAGGACTGCACCGAATCAGCCCATCCGTCAGCCAATCCGGAATGCACCCAGAAGCCTTCTACATTTTTGTATTCGACTTTGGCGGGTTCGATATCACCGATGGCGACGATGGCGACTCCATCTTTCTCGGTCTCGACGGTCAGTTGTCGAGTTGAGCTGGCGTACTGAAAAAGCTTGGCCAAGTGAGGTGCAATGGCTTGATCGCGTTCGGCCAACCATGTTCGAAAGTCGGTCGTTCGCAACTTTTCCAATTGCATCGGCTCCGGCTGCAGTGCTTCACGCAGCAAGCCGGCCAGTGTCAAACCCTGCCCTTCCAGTTGATCGAACTTTTCCGGGGGCATCCCCTGCACACGCGGGCTACGAAGGAACCAGTTCTGACGCGTGACAACCAAGTCCCCGAGTTTCTGCAGGGATCCAACGGTGGTCTCCCAGGAGTTTGGATTGATTTTGGAGGCCGCTAGCTGAACGATCTCGTCAACGTCTTTTCGGTAGCTTGGCGGAAGTGAATCGTAAATCGCCAGCAAGTGTCCTTTTTCAATGGCGTCATCGACCTGTTTCAAGAAGTCTCCGGCTTTGCTGTCCTTGGCAGGAGCGACATAGGCCGCGGCAGGAGGCGGTTGCGGAAGCGGGTTGGGCGCTGGCGCTGCGGCCGCGGCAGCTTGTCCCTGTAGTTCTTTAATGCGACCCAACCGCGACGCCTTGATGCCCTCGATCAGTTCTTGAGCTTGGATCCGGCTGTCGCTTCGTAGGTCACTCAATTTCACCGTGACCCGTCGGCCGCCAGACATCTCGAGAACGACACTGCCATTCCATAAGCCGATCATCTCGGCCTCGACCGTATGGGTTCCACGAAGATTGGTCCAATCTTCTGCGAACAGAGGGCCAGAAACGCCGAAGGTTAGCAAGAGTGCGGACGCAGCGGTGAATCGGAACGTGGATTCGAGCTTTGAAATGATGTGCAACATTCGCGATGCGATGGGGCTGGTTAGGAATGGAGGCCGAGGGCAGCGGAGTTGACCACGCCGCGACTCATTGGCGGAGGAAATCCATTATATTGGGAACCCGTCGAAAATACCGCCCCCAAAAAGCGGGTTCGCCAAAGCAATGGACGGTCTTCCCTTCTTCCTCGGCCCACCCATTCGCGAAAACCGGTTACGCTTTCGACTGCACAAACAGGATTTAGCGGTCATTCCTGCGGAGAACGACTTTGAGTGACACGATCGACTCGGCACCCCCGGACGCCGAAGAAGCCAATCAGCTTCGTGAAAAGCACTACAACGCCACGATCATTGAACGGATTGATACTCACAGCGACCTGGCTCGGTTTCGTATTCGACCCGATGCCGGAGTACCTGCTTTCAAGCCCGGACAGTACGTGGCCCTGGGTTTGGGCAACTGGGAGCCTCGACTCGAGGGAACGCAGGCTGAGGTCGTGCCTGAAAAGAAAATCCGCAAACTCACGCGGCGCGCCTACTCGATCTCTTGTCCGATGATCAGTGACGGAAAAGTCGCGCCAGTCGATTCGGTCGATTATCTCGAGTTCTATATCACGCTCGTCCGCGAATCTGACAATGCCGACAAGCCACCGGTACTGACACCGCGAATGTTCAACCTGCCCGAAAATGGCAGGATCGAAGTCCAGAAGAAGATCACTGGACATTACACGCTGGAGAACATTGGCGCGGACGATACGATCTTGATGCTAGGCACGGGGACAGGTGAGGCGCCGCACAATGCGATGTCTGCCACGTTGCTCGGGAATCAGCATCGCGGAAGAATCATCAATGTGACGAGCGTGCGTCAACGAAAAGATCTTGCCTACGCGCTGGAACAAGCGGAGTTGATGAAGACCTTCTCCAACTACGTTTATCTGCCCTTCACAACTCGCGACCCCGAAAACTTGGATTCATCCCACCCGGATTTCGTTGGCAAGCAGTATTTGCAGCAGCTGTTCAAGTCCGGGCAACTTGCTGATGCTGCCGGCGATGAACTTTCGCCGTCGAACACGCATGTGTTTCTGTGCGGCAACCCTGCGATGATCGGATATGTGCCACCCGGAGCTGACCCACCAACGACGCCCGGGATGTTACCGCTCCTGCGCGAAGCAGGTTTTACCGACGATAGTGATTCAGTCGGACCAGGTAGCATTCGTTTTGAAAAGTACTGGTGATGCTTGGTTTCAATCCTTTCAGTGAAAGAAGCACGGCGTTAAAACTGACGATTGAATGCCTGACTCACTAATTGCAACTTTTGCTGGACAACCTTGCTAATGGATTTATCCAAAACTCTAGCGCTCATTCTTGGCGGCGGACGTGGATCTCGTCTGTTTCCCCTGACCAAGATTCGTGCCAAGCCGGCAGTTCCGTTGGCGGCAAAATATCGCCTGATCGACATCCCGATTAGCAATTGCATTAACAGTGGATTGAATCGCGCTTACGTGTTGACTCAGTTCCAATCGGAAAGTCTGCACCGACATCTGCGGCAGACTTATCATTTTGATCAGTTCAATGGCGGATTCGTTGAACTCTTGGCGGCGCAAGAGACCGACAATACAGGCAGTGATTGGTACCAGGGAACGGCCGATGCGGTCCGCAAGAACTTAGTTCATCTGGAAGAGGATTGGATTGAACACGTTCTGATCCTCTCCGGCGACCAATTGTACCGAATGGATTTCCGCAAAATGATGGAAACCCATATCCAATCGGGAGCGGCGGCTACGATCGCTGGCATCCCCGTTTCAAGAAAAGACGCCTCTTCACTAGGAATCATGCAGGTCGATGATTCAGGTCAGGTACGCGGTTTTGTCGAGAAGCCTCAGACCGAGGAAGAGTTGGCCACTGTTCGCATGGATCCCAGTTGGATCGATGAGCGTGGTATCCCTAGCAAGGGACGTGACTGTTTGGCCAGCATGGGTTTGTACATCTTCAACAAATCGGTGATGGTCGACTTGCTTCGCAACTCTGATCATCAGGACTTCGGCAAGGAGGTCTTTCCTCAAGCGATCAACTCGCACAAAGTTCAAGTGCACTTGTTCGATGGCTATTGGGAAGACATCGGAACGATTCGCGCTTTCTACGAAGCGAACTTGAGTCTTGCCGGTAAGAATCCTCCCTTCGACATCCGCGAACGCGAGTCGAAAATCTATAGTCGCCCACGTTTTCTGCCGCCCACGATCATGGGCAAGGCAAGCATTTCTAATAGCTTGATTGCCGACGGGTGTAGCTTCGGTGACAACGTCACGATTGAGAACAGTGTGATTGGATTGCGGACAGTGATCGGTGACAACGTGACTGTCAAAGACAGCGTTGTGATGGGGGCGGACTACATCGAAAAACCAGGCTCGCTTCCAGAAGGAAAGCAACCCGTCGGGATTGGAGATGGTTCAACGATCTGCGGCACGATTCTGGACAAAAACTGTCGAATCGGAAAGAACGTTAGCATCACGAACGCTGACAACGTCGAAAACCAAGGTGAAGACGAAGCTGTGCAGATTCGCGACGGGATTCCGATTGTGATCAAGAACGCGCAGATCGACGATGGTTTTACGTTGTAACATGTCGTGAGTCGGCATCGCCGGAGAACTCAGACCAGGAAAGTTAGCACGTGAATCTCCTTGCCCGTTTTTTACTGTTGTCGCTTGCTGTCACATTCTTCCAGTTGGAGCTGATCGCTGCTGGCCCGACCAAGGTGTTTATCTTGGCTGGCCAGTCGAACATGGAGGGGCACGCGAAAGTTGAGACTTTTGATTATCTGGCCGATGATCCAGACACCGCGCCACTGCTCAAGAAAATGCGAGGCGACGATGGGCAGCCTCGCGTCTGCGACGGCGTTTGGATCTCCTATCTGACCGGTTCTCGCGAAAGCAACGGCGAAGGCGTTGGTAAGTTGACGGCCGGCTTCGGATCGCGCCGAAATCCGACGGAAGACGGTGGAAAGATCGGGCCCGAGTTTACTTTCGGAATCACGGTGGATGAGCTATTTGATGAGCCTGTCTTGATCATCAAAACCGCTTGGGGCGGAAAGTCGCTGTACTATGACTTTCGGTCGCCTAGCTCGCTGCCATACCAACGGACCGCGCAAGACATTGAACGTGATCGGAATCCGCCGGAGAAAGCTGGGCACTACTATCGATTGATGATCAACCATGTTCGGCACGTCTTGCAGGACATTCCCCGCATCTGCCCTCAGCACGACCCGGAGCAAGGATTTGAAATCTTCGGTTTCGTCTGGTTTCAAGGTTGGAACGATATGGTCAATCGAGACATCTACCCTGTCGCTGGTAACGACAGCCAGAATCGCTTTGCAAAGTACAGTCGTTGGATGACAGAGTTCATTGGCGATGTGCGTCAAGATTTGGACGCTCCCGATATGCCGTTTGTGATTGGCGTGATGGGAGTCGGTGGAGACCAACCGAACGAAGGGAATGCTGAGTTTCGCAAAGCGATGGCTGCACCGGCAACATCTGGGGAACTAGAGCACGTCGTTGCTGTTCAGACTGCACCGTTTTGGGACGAGCAGTTGGGGAAGATCGATGGCAAGCATGGAGAGGTTCGGCAAATGGGGCACCTGTTGCGGACCAAGAACAAGAATCATGCGAACAAAGATGGCTCGATGACAGACCAGCAGCAGCGTGAGTACCTCGATCAATTCCGGCAAGAATTGATCAGCCCTGAGGAAGCCGCGCTTCGCAAGCGTGGTGCCTCCAACGCGGGGTACCACTATTTAGGCTGCGCTAAAACATTCGCCCTGATTGGGCAAGCTTTTGCAGAAGCCCTGTCGACTTCTTCAGGCGACCGGGATTGAAGGATTCGTTTGCTCTAAGCGTTTTGTCAAAGAAATCGATCGAAC
>JBGCGI010000122.1:0-19444 GCA_045110715.1 Rubripirellula sp. | reverse complement strand
CGACACGGACGTCACGATTCCGTTCACTCTCAGCGGCTCCGCAACCGAAGGAAGCGACTTTTCGATTTCCACCAACCCGCTGACGATCCCGGCTGGACAAATCGCAGCAAACATCACGGTAACGGTCACTGACGACACACTGGACGAGCCCGACGAAACAGTGACGGTGACGCTTGGGACGCCCACAGGTGCAACACTTGGCAACCGAACGACACACACCGTCACGATCAATGACAATGACTTGCCGCCACTGCCAACTGTCACGCTCAGCTCTCAAGCACAGATGGCCGCCGAAAACGCTGGTGATGTAACAGTGACCGCGACTCTTTCGTCAACAAGCACGACGAACGTCACGGTCCCTTTGACAATCACGGGCACCGCCACAGACGGCAGTGATTTCACCATCGCATCCAGTTCGGTCACGATCCCCGCTGGGCAGACGTCTGCAACCATCTCGATCTCCATCCTGAACGATACCGCGGACGAGCCAGACGAAACCATCATCGTGACGCTCAATGAGCCCACTGGTGCGACCCTCGGCGCGGTCACCTCCCACACGGTGACAGTTCAAGACGACGATCCTCCGGCAGGAACTCCGATTGTCAACTTCACGACCAACTCCTTGACCGTGGCAGAGACCAGCAGCGTGACGATGCTGACCGCGACACTATCGATCGCATCAGAATTCGACGTCAGCATTCCGTTCTCTGTCTCAGGCACCGCGACGGACGGCAGTGACTTTGCCGTCAGTTCCAGCCCGTTGATCATTCCGGCTGGGCAAACAGCGGCTTCGATTGAGGTCACTATCACGGAAGACACGCTCGACGAAAACGACGAGACAGTCGTGGTCGCTTTGCAGACACCAACCGGCGCCGTCCTGGGAACAGAAACCCAGCGTACGATCACGATTGCTGACAACGATGATCCTGCTCCCACACCAAGTGTTCAGTTTGCGGCCACTGCGCAGGACGCGGCGGAAAACGCTGGTACCGTCTCGGTTTCCGTCAACCTTTCCAACGTTGCCGATGTGGACGTGACCATCCCGTTCAGTATCGCTGGAGACGCAACGGCTGGCGACGACTTCACCGTCAGCACCAGCCCGTTGACGATTCCCGCCGGTCAGACAACGGGCACCATCAACGTCAGCCTGATCGATGACGTGATTTTGGAGTCGACAGAAACGATTTCAATCACTCTCGGCACGCCAACTGGAGGAGACTTGGGTGCCAATTCGGTTCACGTGATCACGATCAATGACGACGAATTCATCAGCAACGGTGACAATCGAATCATCATTCCTGATTTTGTTGCTCGACCGCATGTGGTCCCTGGCGACGGTCGGCCAACTGCAATCCTGTTCAAGGCATTAGAAGACACCGTGCTGACGGTTACCAAGGTCAACACACTTTCGTTGACCGAAGAGATCATTGTGCTGGATCAGAACTTGACTCCCGTTGGCGGGCCGGACAACGACGGTCAATTCACTGCCAACCTGAACAGCCAAGGACTCTACGCGATCATCCTTCAAGGCCAGTCAGAAGAGTCGATCTTCGTGGTCCGTTCATCGGAAGGTTTTGCCAGCTTGACTGGGGCCACGACGAACATTCTGCTGCCAACCGATGTCAACGCGGACGGTTCGTCGACATCCTTGGATGCACTGCTGGTCATCAATCAGTTGCAACGCGAAACGCTACTGGAAGGCGAAGAGATTGAGTCGCAAGTTGCTCGCTACTACGACGTCAATCGCGATGGCGTTGTGAGCGCAACCGACGTGCTCAGGATCATCAACTACATGTCGCGACAGTCCGATCAATTGGCCCCCGGAACCAACAATGCCGATGCGGAGCAAGTGGACGATTCACCTGTGGACGCAGCAATTGCGACGCTGAGTGAAGTTGCTGCGAAGATCGTCTCAGTCGACTCCGGCAACGCGACAGCAACCAGTTCCGTCGTCGTCGGCAGTGATCCCGTGGACGAAGTCTTGTCGGACGAGTCAGCGCTCGACGAGTTGCTCGCCTCGCTTAACTAGTGGACGCTTGGACTTCAAACCCTTGGCCGCTGACATGCGGCCTCGGGGAATGAAACGGTCGGGTCGGCCGCTCTCGCTACTCGAGCGTGACCAACTCCTGTGGTGCCCCGGTGATGGCCTCACGAGCCACTTGCAGGTACTCCGGACTATTCTGCTCGAGCATCTCGGTGACGTATGCGGTTGGGTCTGCCAACCAGCGCCGGTAGCCTGCCGCATAGAGTCCGATGAATTCATAGTCGCATGCCTTCAACGCCCGCTGGAACCCGCGATCGATTGCCGGCAACGCATGCTCTGGAACACTGTCGAGCGAGCAAAACGCATAGAGCCCGGCAAACACATTGTGCTTGACGCTGGAATCGAGCATGTCGGCGGCGATATCGACGCTGATATCGTCCAGTCTCTCCAGCAGCGCCAGCGCACACATCGACTTGGATCGAACTTCTTCGTTGTGGTCGTTCACCAATCCCCGAAGCTCCGCGATGATTTTGTCATCTGTGCAACTCAATCGTTCCACCGCTGCAATCGCGTGCAACACAATCGCTCGATCATTCACTTGAAGTTTCTTCAGCAACAGTGCCAACCGATCGTCGGTCAGATCCTCCGCCGAATTCAAGTGCCGAAGTGCAACGACCTGCTGAGACGCCAACGGCGAGGAAGCCAAATCCCACCAGCTGGACTGCGACTGAACGAGTAGCCTTTCGTCGGCGGTGGATCGCTGAAAGAAGGAGTCATTCGTTTTCGTCAGGAACTTTAGCGACTTGAGCATTGGGCGTCTGAGCTCACCCTCCAGCTCCTTTGCCCAAATCGGATTCGAGTCACCTCGCACCCACGCAGTCAGTGCATTGGTGTATGCCAACGGTTGAATGTTCAAAAATGGACGCGGTGCAGCTTCCCACTGGGTCGGGTCCCAATGCGAACCGCCTTTCTGCACGAAGCTCAGCTGACTGCGCAACACACCAAGCCCACTGGCAACAACTGCGATGTCGACCAGCTCAGGATAGTGAAAGAACTGAAAGCCAGAATTGGACAACAGGTCGCACATCACACCATTGATCAAGGTCGCACTCGCAAGAGTGGGATCGCTCTCGATTTGCATCTCGAGCGTGATCGAACGTTCGTTGGGATCGTACTTGCCCGGCAGACCGCCGAGACCTTCGCATGAGTTGCCTCATCCACCGCCGCTGCACTTGGCGACTTCCTGTGGAACCACCACCACCTGAATCCCGTTGACGGGATGCTTTAGATGATCCCCAACGAACGCGAGTGCTGTTTCCGGCGTTCGAAGCGAGCCCAATTCGCTCAGCAGCGTTGCACCTTCGATGACAGGACGTTGCAATCGATCGAGACCAATGAACTCAGCGATTTGCTGGAAATGGAACTCAATCCGCGATTTCTCGGCGACGGGCAGGTTGGGCTTGGACTTAAAAAACACGATCGACCTCAATGGCTGGTAGACATGAAGATTGGCAAAGCTGCTCGGGAACGATCCTACAGATCTAGATCAAACACGGCAGCGCCGAAAACCATCTGTTGCAAGCATTGCATTTGGCTGCTGGCAGTGAGCCCGCGGGCAGCCAGTCGGGTGCGGCTTTCTGCGTTCCCGAGCGCTGGCTCGATCGGCAATTCGCAGCGGCTGAAAGCGGAGACCACTGGAAAGCCAACGGGTGGTGTGTTCGATTTGACACTTGAGCATCTAGGCTACCCAGACAGACAGGTCTCTCCGTTTGGGCCTCCCGTTTGTGGCTGAAGACATCGGGATCGTGGATCGTTTCTAGTTGAAATCGATGGATTGTGATATGATCTTTCCATCTTATCGATAGCGTGCGTTGGGAACTCTTTCAGCTTGCGTTGGTTCCGGAACCTCTGTTCTGTCGAACCGAGTATCTTGATCAATCGCATTGATATGCGACCACTGGAAGGTTCAGTTGATGCCGATTCGCAACGCTGCGGACTACCGCGCCATTGTATGGGTTGCCACGGCAATTCTGTTGGTGGTCGCACAGTACTCCAACCCTGACTGGGTGAAGTTTCTTTGTCCGATCAGCTGTTATATCGCGATTGCGTGTGGCACGATCGCGCACAACCACAATCACAGGTCAACCTTCTCCAGTCGACGATTGGACAATGCGCTCGGTCATATCCTGACGATCTTTTACGGGTACCCAACGTTGATGTGGATCCCGACTCATAACTTGAACCATCATCATTTCGTCAATCGTCCAGGTGACGCGACCGCCACGTGGCGATACACGAACAAACACAATCTTTGGGTCGCCCTGACGTATCCGCTCGTCTCGGCTTACCACCAGAGCTTCCCGATCAAAGACTACATTCTTCGGGTCAAAGATCGAAAGCCAAGCCTGCATGCGAGAATTCGGTTCCAGTATGTGTTTTGGATTGGCACCTACGTGGGAATGGCAATTCTAGCCGGCGTGCTTTATCACAATCAGCAGACGGGACTCGGACTTTACGTCTGGTTCTTCTCGCTCATTCTGCCGGCGATCTGCTCGAGCACGACGATCATGTTCTTCAACTTCATACAGCATGTGCACACCGACGCTTGGTCAGAGCATGACCATTCACGCAATTTCACCGGGCGATGGTTCAACTTCTTGTTCTTCAACAACGGTTTTCACACCGTCCACCATGACGATCCAGCGTTGCACTGGAGCAAGCTACCTGAGGCGCATGCGAAGATCGCCGACTCGATCAGTCCCCATTTGAACGAGAAGAATTTGCTTTGGTTCTTGTTGCGACAGTATGTGTTGTCACCCTTCCTGCCGAAGCAGGGGACGCAACAGATGGGTGACGTCCCAAGCGAGATTCCTGCTTCGAATGACGTCCGGTCGTTGCCGAAGCACACGGTCGAGCCTTCGCTGTCGACGCGTGATCAGGAACGTGCCCCGGTCTCATGAGCCTTTTGGCGAAGGCCATGCACCCTTTTTCTTAGCGCCATCTTCTTTGCGCTGGGGACGATCAGACGCCAAGAACTTGGCGAGTGCTGGTGGGAGCGGCGATTCCACCAGCACGGGTTGTTCGGAAACGGGGTGCACGAATCCCAGGGAGGCAGCGTGCAGTGCGATTCGCTTCCGCTTCCATCGTGGATGTTCTGCCAGTTCTTTTCCGTAGCGTGGATCTCCCAAGACAGGGTGTCCAGCGTCTGCGAAGTGCACTCGGATTTGGTTTCGCCGACCGGTTTCCAAGGTCACTTCTACGTGCGTGGCGTCCGACAAACGTTTGATAACGCGGAAGTGCGTGATCGCTGTCTCGGTATTTCGCGAAGCTGGCGCCGAGTATCGATCCAGGTTCTTCCCGGTGGCAAGTTCGGACTTGAACGTACCGCTGTCCTCTCGCACCAATCCTGCAACGATGGCGGTGTAAACGCGCTGCGGCTTCTTCTGCTTGAACTGCTCGATCAGCAATTTGGCAATCATTTCATGTTTGCCGAACACGAGTAATCCGCTGACGTCACGATCCAGGCGATGGATCAAGCACGCTTCTCTGGGAGCACGCGAGTGACTGATGTAGACGGAAACTCGCTCGACCAATGTGTTGGGTTCGTTATGGTCGGTCGGTACGGTCAACGTTCCAGCTGCCTTGTCCACGACAATCAAGTCGTCATCTTCCAACACAACGGTGAAAGTTCGATCGTCCCACTTTTTCTTCTTCTTCTCACGGTAGCGCTGCGTCGGATCAAATCGCACCGAAACCTCGTCGCCTACCGCAAGGATTCGAGAAATCTCTTCGCAGCGGACTTTGTTCACCGAAACACAGCCATGTTCAATCATCCCTCGAGCCTGGCTATGCGAGGTTTCCAGGAACGCTCGAACCATGTGATCGACACGTCCAGCAGTGCTTTCGTCGATGGAAGCGGATCGCGTCGTCGTCGCCATACGTGAAATTGCCTTGCTTGGTGAGAGTGCTCGAGTTCGTCGTCAACGCCGAGTATGAGCTAGATTCTCCGTTTCGACGAGGGCTGGCCTGACGAGACGCCCGAGATGGCCTCCTCCGGCAAATCAGTCAGTCGCCTATACTCGGCAGTTATGAACCAAGACCCTTCAAAACCGCCGATCCCAGACGATCAGGATTCGAGTCTGCTGACCGCAACGGCTTTTCACGAGGCGGGACATGCGGTGATGGCAATGTCACTGGGACGCCTCGTTCAGAAAGTGACCATTGTTCCCGGTAAGTCGCAATTTGGGGACGTTCGCTTGGGTGTCTGCGAACTCAAGAAGGGCAGATCCAAGGCCTCCAAGAATACGCTCGAAGACGAAGTGTTGATTCTGTTCGCTGGGATGGTTGCCGAGGCCCACTTCACCGGACAGTACTGCCGCCAAGGAGCATCGCAAGATCTTCGCACGATCCACCGACTTCTGGCGAGCCGCTCGGTCAATGAAGGATCGAACGAGCGACTCCAACGCCGATTGCTCAACAAGACCGAGCACCAGCTGCAAGACCCTGGGCATGCCAAGGCAATCGAACTGATTGCGAGAGAGTTGATCGCGAGGACGACGATCAGCGGCAGAGCCGTCCGCCACCATTTCGACCAAGCGACCAAAGAAGATTCCTAAACACAGTCTCCTTCGCCGATCGCCTCTGGTGCGTTCGTTTCCCGATTCAGCTGTGCGATATAGCACACTCCAGGTGTGATCGGCGTTCCCTAGTGATGCTGCACGCTAACAAATCGTCACAATGCTGGAGGCATGTAGAATTTTCCAGCTGCGCGTCTGTCAGCGGGCTAGGCTTGGAGAAAAGTGAAGAATCGAATGTCAGGGGCAAACTATGAGCATTCAAGCAACAGAAGCTAGCGTCGTCGATCAGCTCTACGAACTCTCAAGCATCATCGTGAACGGTGCGACGCTTGAAGAGTCTCTTGAGTCTATCTTTGAGTCTTTCCAAGACCTGCTTCCCTACGATCGCATCGGTTTTGCAGAAATCGACTCTGAGGCTCAGTTCGCCCGAGCGCGATGGGCACGATCAACTGACCGTGTGCTACTACGAACCGGGTACACAGCCCCATTGAAGGGATCGTCACTGTCAATTGTCATCGATCGTCGTCAGCCACGAATCTTGAATGACTTGCCGGCCTACCTTGATCGGCGCCCCGATTCGCGATCGACGTCGTTGATCGTTCGTGAAGGAATCAAATCATCGATGACCTGCCCCCTCTTTGTTCAGAACAAGCCGCTAGGAATTCTGTTCTTTAGCAGTCGTGAGTGTAGCACGTACAATGAATCTCACGTCTTGGTGATGAAGGAAATCACCATGCATCTCGCGATGCTCCTGATGGCTTCCCAGCACACGCCACCCGTTCAGTTGGGACCGGTTAGGGAAGCGAATCGTGAAGACGAACCGCGTGAGTTGCTGCTGTCGCAACTGAAACCGGGGATGGTCATCGCAGACCAGGTGCGGATCGGAAATCGAACTCTCTTACTCGCTGCCGGAACCACGCTCACTCAGCAGCTCATTGATCGACTGATCGCAATCCGTCAGCAAGGATTGATCGAAGCGACTGCTGTGATGGTCTACTAGACAGCCCGCCTTATCGAAGTTCTTCTCCGCAAGACGACCTCCAAGCAACGCTGCCAGTCTCTTGCTTCGCCGCATTGCGGCCCACGAGCACTCCTTCAACGTCACAGTTCAGGCTCTCGTGCGTGTGCACGACGCGCGTGGTAAACTCTCGGCGTGACTTTCGGTCAATCGCGAGCAGGAACTGCGATCACCTCCCTCGTTCATGTCACACGACAACATCCCACAACCACAACACAGAAAGCATGAAATGGGTCAAATCCAAGGGACAGACGCGGAACACCCAGCGTCCGGAGTTGCAGCAGTGAGCGGCCATGAGTTGTCATTTGCAAACACGATGATCACCGAGGCTCCCGATGCGCAAGTGTGGCTGACCAAGAAGTTCGACAAACCAAACGGTGTGAACCTTGGCAGTCTCAAGTCCTTCAACAGCGATCAGTCTTATACGATTCCTGAGAGCGTTGCACCTCA
This sequence comes from Rubripirellula sp., assembly GCA_045110715.1. Classification (GTDB taxonomy): domain Bacteria; phylum Planctomycetota; class Planctomycetia; order Pirellulales; family Pirellulaceae; genus Rubripirellula. The sequence continues at coordinate 11,415 of JBGCGI010000122.1, read as the reverse complement.
GAATTTTGATTCTGTTGTCATCTGGTGCGACGAGTTTTCCGTTCCGATCGCAAAGGCCGAACTGTAGACTCGATTTGGAAGACTGGGCCAATCACGAGGCCTCCCACTTGAATCCTAACACGAGAAATTGAATGAGTCCGGCTTTGAGAATCATCACCCTGCTCCTGTTGTCCTTGTCACTCTCCGGAGGAGCGTTTGCTCAAGGCCAGAAATCGGAAAACGCAAAGCCTGCGAGGGCGAGCGATGCGATTCCGGTACTGATCGTGGATGGGCAAAGTGGCTATCACGGTGACTGGCCCAAGATCACCTTGATGATGAAGACTTACCTTGAGGAAACAGGCAAGTTCAAAGTCGACGTCTATCGATCAAGGTTCTTGATGAACGGCAAGCTCGAGAAGGAGTTTCCACTCAACGATGGCAAAACCTATGAAGACTTCAAGGACTCAAAAACGGACCCCGAATTCAAACCGAAGTTTTCAAACTACAAACTGGTGATCAACAATTTTGGTTTCAATGCAGCACCGTGGCCTGAAGAAACCAAAGCGGCCTTTGTCGCGTACATGAAAAACGGAGGCGGATTGCTGAGTATTCACTCCGCAGACAACTGCTTTCCGGATTGGAAAGAATACAACTTGATGACGGGACTTGGTGGCTGGGGCGGACGTACCGAAGCCAGTGGCCCCTATGTCTACTACAACGAAAAGGGCGATCTTGTCCGCGATGAGTCGGCAGGTAAAGGCGGGAACCATGGCCCTCAGCACAAGTTTCAAATTGTGTTGCGTGACAAGCATCCAATCACCAACGGCATGACCAACGGTTTTCTTCATGCCCAAGACGAGCTTTATGAGCAACTGAGAGGGCCCGGAATCAACATGGACATTCTCGCAACGGCGTTCGCATCGCCGGAGCAGAAAGGCAGTGGCCGTCACGAGCCGATCTTGATGGTACTCGATTATGGAAAAGGGCGAGTTTTTCACACCACGCTGGGGCATGCTGCCTACTCGTGCGAGTGCGTAGGATTTATCACGACCTTTCTGAGAGGTGCAGAATGGGCGGCCACAGGAGAAGTCACGATTCCGATTCCTGACGATTTCCCAACTACCAAACAAGAAAGCGTTCGGAAGTTTGATCAGCGACCAAAAGCGACAGCCGAAACTTCGTCCAAATAACCATTGCCTCAAAGCTCACTCTTAGTTTGGAACGGCCGCATGGCAAACGAAAAGGCAACGTCGATGAAACTGGCCGACTTTGTTCATTCGAAAAAGCTCAAGAAGAAAGAGTTCAATGCTCGTTTACCAGCTCTTCGGGCAGAGTTGCTAGAGGCTCAAAACTCACTTCGCAAAGCCGACTTCCCTGTCATTGTCCTGTTTGCGGGTGTCGACGGTGCCGGAAAAAGTGAGGTCGTCAATCTGCTGAATGAGTGGATGGATCCGCGCTGGCTGATCAATCGTGCCTATGTTCGGCCATCGGATTCCGACCACGATTCAGAGCGTCCTGCGTTTCGGCACTTTTGGCATGACCTGCCGCCTCGGGGACAAATCGGATTGTTTTTGAGTGCCTGGTACTCACAAGTCTTGCTCGGAACAGTTGCCCAACGGGTTCCGCCAGAAGATTTCCCGCGACACGTCGAACGGATTAGGCGCTTCGAACGAACATTGGCCGACGACGGCGCGGTGATCCTCAAGTTTTGGATGCATCTCGATAAGCGGCATCAAAAGAAACAACTGAAAAGACTCGAAGCGAACCCAGCAACTGCATGGCGGGTCACCCACACCGATTGGGCGCATTGGGCGATGTACAATCGCTTCGTTCAAGCCGGTGATCAGATCATTGATGCAACAGATACCGGGCTTGCCCCTTGGCGAGTCATCGACGGTGTCGATCACCGTTATCGTTCAATCACGATTGCCGAACACCTTCTCGACGCGATCAAGAGCCGATTGGATCGACCAGTTCCATCGGCTCAACAGAATCCCACACCGAAACCCGAATCCCAGCAGTCGCCAGAGCAGATTCCGGCCCATTTTCAACCCAGCCGGGTCAATTGGTTGGCAGGTGTCGACGTGAAGCAAACCTTGCCCAAGGATGACTATCGCCGTCGCTTGGCCCAGTCTCAGGGTGAGCTCAACCGATTGTGCCGACAGGCGAAGCAACACGATGTATCAAGCTTACTTGCCTTTGAAGGGTGGGATGCCGCCGGGAAAGGTGGGTCGATTCGCCGAATTTTGCAAGCACTCGATCCCAGGAACTACCGGGTCATCCCGACCGCTGCGCCTACGCAAGAGGAGCACGCGAGGCACTATCTATGGCGATTTTGGCGTCATCTTCCAAGCGCAGGCAATATCACCATCTTTGATCGGTCATGGTACGGTCGTGTCTTGGTCGAAAGGATCGAGGGCTTTGCTCGCCCCGAAGAATGGCAGCGAGCCTACGACGAGATCAATGAGTTCGAACAGGAACTCGTGGAGAGCGGGATCATGGTTTGCAAGTATTGGTTGCACATCACCCAGGACGAACAGCTTCGACGCTTTGAAGAACGCAAAACGATCCCTCATAAAAGATGGAAGCTGACCGAAGAGGATTGGCGCAATCGTGAGAAGTGGGACGAATACGAAGCGGCAGTCAACGACATGATCCAGCGAACGAATACATCGCTGGCCCCCTGGACGATTGTTCCCGCCAACGACAAGTACACGGCCCGAATCCATGTCCTCGACACCGTCTGCGAACACCTGCGCAAGACACTCAGCTCTGTCTCCAACTCGACCGGAGTTCAGACAGGTCATCAAAGATGACGGCATGCCCCTGGCCGCGGACGCAACTCATGCGTTTGTTCGGTTACTCCTTCTGTTCGTCATGGGACTCCATCAGTGCCGCAGCGATCGCGTCGTCGCCACCGACGACTGGTAGACTGATGGACGTTGCACGCAAGTCGACGGTGAGTTCCGTACCGGGATCTGGCCGCAGCGTAAAATCTCGATCGCTTGAGAGGATCATCAGGCCAATCTGTTGCCCTTTGGGAATGATTTGGTCGTCTGGCTGCAGATCGAACGTCAAGTCGTAAAACTGTCCTGGCACGAGTGGCTCACTTTCGGTGATCGAACGATGGTTCTGTGGATCCGCCCATCCGCGCGTGATGAGATTGTCGGTAATCCTCGACTTCTTGTTCTCGGTCCACGGTAGCGAAACGAGCCAAACGGACAAGTTCGCAGCAGGCTTGTTGCTGGCGACTTTGATCGTGATCCGCGGCGTTCCAGATAGATGGACCGGCTTGGAGAACGTTGGTGTGACATAGATCAGTCGGTGATTCGTCCATTCCGCTTGGGCAAGAGCCGCCCCGCTGAACGAAAAGTTGTCGACAAGTGTCTCCGTTCCTGGATCAGCGGCAGCAACGGTCGTCAGTCTTCCTCGTTCCGGTGCTCCCGCAGAAAGGTGAAACTTGACGGGTTTGGCTGCGGGGTTCGGATATTCGTCGTAGGGAGTTGGCTTATTACGTTCATCTTGTTCGCGAACGATCCAAGCGCGCGGGTCCTTCTCGACTTCATTTTCGATCCCGTGTAGATATCGAGTGAACCAACGATTCATCATCTTCATCGGCGGTGGGCCACCGTGACCTCCTTGATGGAAAAACGCCTGAGTCGGGACGCCCATTTCTTTGAGTGCCTCGTAGATGCGCACGCTGTGTTCGGGAACGACGTTCCAATCGTTGAAAGCATGCGCCATTAGGACGGACGCTTTTAATGGTTTCAGATCATTCAAGTAGTCGCGGCCAGCCCAAAACTCGTTGTAGTCTCCTGTCTCTCGATCGAAGCCCTCCAACATTTCCTTGTCACGTACTTCGCAGTCACAGTGGTCTCGCCTCGCTTCGCCGCTATGAATGAAGTCGTAGAGATAGTCGATGTCCTCGCCAAGAAAGCCAAACGGATGTCGAATCAAGCCGTTCGATCGATAGTAGTGATAGTACGACGTATTGGGGGCGACTGGGATGATCGCTTTGAGGCCTTCGACGCCAGTGGTTGCCGCGGCCAAGGGGATTGTCCCGTTGTACGACGTTCCCGTCATGCCGACCTTGCCAGTACACCAATCCGCAACGACTTTATCGTCACCGTCCGGTGTCGTGAATCCCTCGGCTCGACCACAGAGCCAATCGACGACCGCTTTAGGTGCGAGCGATTCGTTGTCGCCGCCCACGGTTGGGCAACCTTGCGAGAGCCCCGTCCCTGGTGAAGAGGAATGAACAACAACGTATCCGCGCGGCACCCATTCTTTGGCATGGGACTTGGAGATAATCGGACGCCGTGCTTTCAGCTCGACATCGGGGAAGTGTTGGCGCTTCGGTGGTTTTGCCCCGATTTCATGCCGGGGGTCCCAAAAGAACTCTTGCCCCTTCGCACCGGTACCAGCAAAGTACGGACTCGACACATACACGACTGGTAACTTCAAACCCTCGCTTTCGGTTTGTCGTGGTCGCGTGACGCTGACGTGCATCCGATCCATCTGACCGTCATCGTCTGAATCAAACTCCGTTTGCACCCACAGGTCATGGCGGATCCAGTAGTCGGGGTCTTCAAACGCTTTGACGACCTGCGCCTCACCGTCTTTGAAAACGGGAACCGCTGGCTCGCCACCGATGTTCGTCGAAACGTTGACCAAGGCGACCGCCAAGGTGACGAACTTTGCGAATGCCGAAATGTCGTACCGAAAGCGAATCATCATTGGTCTCTTCAAGAAAGCGAAAGGGCGTTGGCAGCAGCGGCGAGCATCTCAAACGATACCCGCGACGACTCTGGATAGCCAACGAAGCGCTCCTATGATACCTGCAAACGAAAGGCTCCGGGCTTAGTAGGCCGGATCAAGGAGCGACAGCGACGATGCTCCGGAATACATAACATCGAACGCCGGAACTGCGCTTCGCTTGGTCCGGCCTACCTGATGCGCTCTGCGCCAGCACGCCCGCGGACTGCGATGAAACCGACAGTAGGCCGGATCAAGGAGCGTCAGCGACGACGCTCCGGAATCCGAAACATCGAACGCCGGAACTGCGCTTCGCTTGGTCCGGCCTACCTGATTCGCTTTGCGTCAGCCCGCCACCAGTGATCACCATCGACACAGCCATGTAGCGGACTCATTTCTGGGCCTTCAACTGATCACGCAACTCTTTCAGTTCGGAAAGAACCTTTGTGCTTTCCTTCTTCAAACCGGCCATTTCCTTGCGAAGTTCGATCAACTCCTTCGGCGCAGTTGGCTTCGATTCACGAAGTTTGCCAAGCGCTTGATCGGCCACACGCTCGATACGTGCGTCACTCGATGACGAGAACGCTTCCAGGACAGAGATCGACTTCGGATCACCCAGCGTTCCAAGGGCGCCGATCGCGGCAGCCCGAACCGTTGATTTTGGATGATTGACGTACTCCACCAAAAACGTGCGTACGTCTTCTTTGTCATCCAGCAATCGGGACACATGAGCGAGCGTCTCTAACCCTCGTCCGAAGTCACGCGCCGAGAATCGGCTCTCATCGTCTTTGAGTGTGCTTAGCAATGAATCCTTGTAGGACGGATCGTTTTGCTGACGAATGGCAGCGATCGCCGCAACAGCCAATTCATTGCGGAATGAACTGGACTTCAGGTACTTACCGATCTGTTCCTTGGAGGCAGCACCATGAAAGCGGCCGAGTCCCTTGATCGCCGCCGCTTGGATGGCCGGGTTCTTCTCGACACGCAGGACATCCGCAATCAAGGCAGGCGTTTGCTCGGTGTATCGGTTGGTCAGTTTTTCGACAACGGCCAATCGCACTTTTGCGTCTTTCTGATTCTTCCAGCTTTTTTCGAGCACCTCAAACGCCTCTTCTGACTCATGCTTCGCCAGTGCCCGCGCGGCCGAAATTCGCACACCAAAGAACGGGTCCGTGTTGAGCACATTCTCGAGCATCGCAACCGACTCGTGAGTCTTGCGATCGGCGAGCAATCGGCAGGCGAGCAGACGCCCCACCATGTCCGCGTCGTTTTCGATCTGAGCCTTGAGCAACTTGTTTGGCTTGTCAAAGGTCACATCCACAAGCGTCGTGTAGTCCGGATCGAAACGAACCACGGAGGGCTGACCATCCAGCGCGACGTAGAAGTCTTCTTCCGTATCACGGACTTCAATTTCGTGATCGATTGTCTCGCCATCGACGATGAACCGCAGTTTCGTTGGGAATCGATACAGAAGCACGTTGTCGTCGACTTTCTGAGTCTGCTTGATCGTGACTTTCGCCAACTGCTCCTTCGGCATCCATTTGTACGAAATCTTCAGATCGGGATGGCGAGGATGATAGACCCATTGGTCAAAGAAGCGATCCATCGGCCGACCGCTATGCTCTTCGATCACCTGTCGTAGGTCATCCGAAACGACGCTCGACAACGCGTGCTTTTCGAGATACGCCTTGATGCACTTGCGATACAGATCGGGACCCAACTGCGACCTTAACATGTGCAAAACCCAGCTACCCTTGGGGTAGGACCGGTAGTCGAATTGCTCCATCGGATTCTTGTAGCTGTTGTAGACGATCGGTTTCTTATCGTCTTTTTGCGTCAGAATTCGGTTGGTCGCGTCTTGGAACAGTCCATACAGCATCGCGTCACGACCGAACTTGTGACCTTCGTAAAGATGCGTGTAGTAGGTTGCGAAGCCTTCATTGAGCCAAAGGTGGCTCCAGTCTTTGCAGGTCACGTAATCACCAAACCATTGATGCGCCATCTCATGCGCGTCCAATCGCCGCGTCGTACGAATATTTTCCGTTGCGTCCGCGAAAATAGTGTTGTGCGTCAGTGTCGTCAGCGTTGTGTTTTCCATCCCTCCAGCGGTGAAGTCACGAATCGTGACCTGATCGTACTTGGGCCAGGGGAAATTCACGCCAATCTCCTGTTCGAAGAACGCCATGATGTCAGGCGTGTCGCGAAACGAATTCTTGGCGTGCTGAATCAGCGTTGGCTGGGTGTAGAAACCTAGCGGAATGTCGCGATGTTGCTTTTGCAGTTTTTCGAGATGCCCAGCGACCAGGCAAATAAGATAGTTCGCGTGTGGCTGTTCGTGTAGCCAACGCACCACCTTGAGTCCATCGTTGTCCTTGGCTTCGCTCATGCGAGTACCGTTACTCAGCACCGTCATCTTCGGCGGAACATGGCAGATGATTTCCGACGACGAGCGTTCATTCGGATAGTCGAAACAGGGGAACCAATAGCGTGCCTCGTGCGTTTCGCCCTGAGTCCAAATGTGGGTGTCGGACGGCGGGTAACCCATTTCGGGAGTACGAAAGTAGAGTCCCGCGACTGGCTGGGCGTGATGATCGATGTGAACGGTGAATTCTGTGCCCGGTTCAATTGGCTTTGAAAGTAGGATTTGAAGGTCGTTTCGAGTGGAAACGAAATCGGTCACTTCCACTTCGTCGCAGCGCACTTCCTTGACTTGAATGTCCTTGGCGTCCAACCGCAAAAGCGAGACGGGTTCTGATATCGGCGTCGCGGTGATCGAGGTTGTCCCAGAGACCGTGCGACGCGAGAAATCAGGTGTCACATCAAGCTTGATATGCAGCACATCCACTTGGCGATCAGGGGCATAGTGGTACTTGCCATCAAGCTCGACTCCAAGCGGCATGCCCTGACGCTCCGCCTCTTGGCAGTACCGACAGATCATCTCTTCGGCGTGCGTCGTGGACAGACTCACCAACATCAACATCGAGAACAAAAAGCTACGCATGAAAACCTCGAACGACGAACTCGCAAACTTGCTCCGCAAATACCCAATCTCTTGAAGTGAGCTCATGCGTGCAGGCGACAATCCATCGGATTTGATAGGAACGATCCTGCCAACGACGTTTCGTCGGCACTAGCGAACAGTCTAGCTGCTTGGGAATGAGATTCGCGATCGCTGGACAGATTGTCGCTTCAATTGGCTGGAACAATCGCGTGAGCCATTCGGTCGCCGACGACGAAATGACCGAGCGGCTTGCCGTCGGCGTCTGTGATCAACCAAGCGGCGCCTGGGCGGGTTTTGATGGGCTTGCGCCAGCCTGCCTCCAGCGTTCCAAAGGGCTTCCGATTGCCCTGCCGATCCAACCAGAAGACTTTGACTGGCTCATTGCGACGATTGGTGAAGACGAGATCGAACTGGCCGCCATCGGGGTTCGAGGCAGGCGTCGCGATCCCATCGGCGGCGTGCCACTTGAGCTTCGGAAGAGACTCAACGCTGGCAGCGACAAACTCAGCAAACTTCTTCGGCGCACGAGCGCGCAACGCAGCAATTCGATTTGCGTGCTCTGGCTTTTCGGCCAAATTCACCCACTCGAAGCGATCGGTCTGAATGTCGTACAGTTCGCGATCGCCATTGTCATACTCGATGTACCTCCAGCGTCGATCGCTGAGACCGTAGTTCCCAGGCTTGCCGAGATAAGTAGTGGAGACGTGTGGCCAATCACTGTCGGCCTCTTCAAGCAACGGCAGAAGACTCGGACCATCATTCGTCTCCTTATCGGGAAGGCCAGCGAGCTCGGTGAGAGTAGGAAACAGACTCAATAGATTCACGGGCTGATCGCAGGTCGTTCCGGCGGCCGTTCCGCTTGGCAACCCCGGTGTACCGGTGGGGACGCGAACGATCAAAGGAACTCGCGTGCAGACTCTCCATCCGGTGAACTTCTGCCAGTGCTGCTTCTCTCCCAGATGCCAACCGTGGTCACTCCACAGGACGACAATTGTATTGTCATGATTGGGCCCCTCTTCAAGCGCCTTGATCACGCGTCCAACCATGGCGTCGGCAAAAGCGATCGATGCGAGATAGCCCTGGATACCCTGCTTCCACTGTCCGTGTTCACGGATGTGCGGGAAGTATCGATTCGGGCCTCGCTTCTTTCCTGCCGGTGGCAAGTCTTCGAGATCATCTTCCTTGTATCCTGGTGGCAATTGAATGTCGGCGAGTGGAAATTGGTCGAAGTATTTCTTGGGGACGAACCAAGGTTCGTGAGGACGATAGATTCCACAGGCAAGAAAGAACGGTTTGTCATGCTTCTTTTCCAACTGCTCGCCAATCCATTTCGACACCAGCCAATCGCCCCCAAACTCCTCATCGGTTGCGTCGAGCGCGGCCCAGTCCGTTTCCTTGTACTGCCATGGGCCTCCAACAGGAAGCGTGACCGGACGATTCTTGGGGTACAGCGTGCGAGGGAACGGATCTTCGGTTTCCTTCGGCGGGTAGTACTGATCCCACGATTCGGCATCGATGAAATAGTGCAGAATTTTTCCGGAGCCAGCCGACCAGTACCCGTGCCGAGAGAAATGCTTGGGAAGCAACTCTGCATCCGGCATCAACTCACGCATTTTCTGTCGATTGTCATAGAGCCCTGAAACATGTGGCGAGATGCCGGTCATGATTGCTCCGCGAGACGGATTGCAAGCGGGAGCAGGACAATGTGCATTCGTAAACAGCACTCCGCTGGCCGCGAGTCGATCAATGTTCGGCGTCTTTGCCTGAGGGTGACCACCGAGGCAGCCGATCCAATCGTTCAGGTCATCAACAGAAATGAACAACACATTCGGCTTCCCCAGCGGATCGTCTGCATAAACACTCGGCAAGCAAATGAGCGTGCAAAACAGTGCGATCCATTGTCGCCAGAAACTTCTTGCTGATGAATTCATTTCTCTTTGTCCTGTGCGTCAGTTGCATGTGGGTCAGTTGCATGCGGTATTCCGAAGCCGCTACGAGAAGCCCGTCTAGCATAAGATCGCCTCGGGCTTGTCGCGACTGGGCGAAGATAGACATTGTGTTTGCGCTGCTGTAACTTAGTGCTTCTCATATCCACTTAACCATTCGAGGACCACAAAACACTGCCGAATCAGACATTTGGTCTGTTTGCGTGACGGATTGCAAGCTCGAGAGACCGGGCCAATGACGCCAGCAACCTCGGGTACACTTTCGACGTGCCTGCGTCGCAAAATTCGCTAGACATCGCAGTTGGTAGTGACCGTCCCACCGTAGGAAAGCAAGATGAAGTTTTTCGCGAAGTCGTTGTTTCTGTTCTTGATCTTGCTGACACCAATATCCGCTGCAGCGCAAACTCGTGAAGAGCGGGTCCGAGCCGACAAGCAAAAGGTCGAGGGGGACGGCTTTTGGATCTACAACGACCTTGATGCAGCCGTCAAAAAAAGCACGGAGACTGGCAAGCCCATTTTGGTTGCGTTGCGGTGCATTCCTTGCCACGAGTGCGTCAAGCTAGACGATGACTTGATCGACCATGACCCCGTCGTCCAGCCGCTTTTAGAAAAGTTCGTCTGTGTCCGGATCGTCGGCACGAACGGACTCGATCTAGACACGTTCCAATACGACACCGATCAGTCGTTTGCGATGTTCATGTTGAATGCAGACAAGACGATCTATGGCCGGTTCGGAACCAGGAGTCATCGAACCGAATGGGTTGGCGATGTCTCGATCGACGGCATGGCTCGAGCGTTGGAAGGTGCTTTAGAACTTCATTCCAATTATCCGGCCAACCAAAGTCAGCTGGCCGGGAAACGGGGATCCTCGCTGGAGTTCGCCTCGCCGGAGAAATTCCCATCGCTCAAAACGAAGTACACCGATGCGTTGAACTACGACGGAGACGTCGTCAAGAGTTGCATTCACTGCCACCAAATTGGAGATGCACGACGGGAGTACTACTGGCATCAGGCAAAACCGATCCCTGACGACTTGTTGTTTCCTTACCCGCACCCCAAGTCCATTGGTCTGCTTCTTGATCCGAAACAGCGAGCGATGGTGAAATCCGTCGTCGCGAGTTCCCCTGCCGCCAACGCTGGGCTGCGAGAAGGTGACTCCATTGAGTCCTTGGACGGACAGCCGTTGCTATCCATGGCCGACGTGCAATGGGTCCTACACAATCTCGATAGCCAAGGTGCATCGGTCGCAATGAAGGTGATCCGAGATCAAAGCATTATCAACTTGACTCTTGAATTGAAAGACGGTTGGCGCGAGCAGGACGATACGAGTTGGAGAGTCAGCTCGTGGCTCTATGCCGGAAGCTTTCTCGGCGGTATGCGGCTAGAGCCTCTGAGCGATGAAGAACGGTTGGAAGCGAATCTATCCGAAGGTATGGCACTGCGTATAAGAAGCCTTGGCCGCTACAACAAACACGCCGCGGCAAGGAGGGCTGGATTCGAGGTAGGCGACATCCTATTGGAATACGCGGGGCAGTCGGATCTTGAACGGGAGTCGGACGTTTTTGCCTACGCAGCAAGAAACCTCAAGCCAGGCGACAACGTCGTGATCCGCTTCCAACGCTCCGGCCGCGAACAGTCTCACAAGCTCCCGCTTCAAACATGATGCATGCCATCTCGCGTGCTACTCATTCGATTGCAAACGGAGCGTCGAGTAATCTGCCAAAATGCAATCGA
>JBGCGI010000121.1:0-6201 GCA_045110715.1 Rubripirellula sp. | reverse complement strand
CTGAATGCAGGCGACGATGACATGGGCGACTTGAATCGCTTGACGTTGTTGGCCGCAGTGCGTGGCTTGGAAGCGATCGATGGCGCTTCATCGGTAACGCTGCTTAGCAACAGTCGCTATCTGATTCGTTCCCTCTCGGACTCCTTGCCGCGATGGCGAGAGAACGACTACGCCTGGGAGCACTTTGGCCAGCGAATTGACATCCAGCATGCCGACCTCTGGCGCCGCGTGAACCGGGCTCTCGCAATCCATCGTGTTGAAGCCGTCCTGATCGCGTCCCGTTTGGTTAGCAACGGAATCCAGGACCGCACAACGGTGGACGCAAAGTCCGGTGAAGAGACCCAGTTGCGAATCGACTCGCCGCATCACGGGGGACCGAAAGGGCCTCGTTCAGCGCGACGATCGGTGCCAGATCAACCGGTGCCGGAAGACCAACTCCGCAGATGGCTGCTGGGAGCTCGGCCCGCTGAGAGTACCGCCTCGGCTGCAAGACGATTCACGGCCCAAGACCTGATCGAAACCGCTTAACGGCACTCAAGTGACCTCGGAATCATGCCGATCTCCGATCAACTAGGCGCTAACAAAAACCCCAAAACCTTTGCCCGTAATTCGCCCCTTAGTATCCCGCTAGCGTAATAATGCACACTCAAGTTTCCCTCTCCTCGATTGGCCAGCTGATTGATGGAACGCACGAGAATCCTTCGAGCCTGTTAGGGCCGCATCGAGTCGATTACCGTGGCCAGTCAGCCTTTGCTGTCCGCAGCTTCTTGCCGGAAGCGCAAGCGGCTTGGATCATTGACGAGTCCAACGGGGTTCGACGCCCGATGCGGCAACTCCATCCCGCTGGATTTTTCGAGGCGATTTGCGATGGAGAGGTCGACGCGGCTAGGGAATGCGGGCAAGATGCAGGGCAGGAAAACGTTGCAAAATCAAGATACCGCATCCAGATGACCAACAAATCAGGCGAAGTGATCGACATGCAAGACCCGTACGCAGCGCCTTCGATGTTTACCGACTTCGACCGGTACTTACTCGGTGAAGGCCGTCACCACGAAATGTATCTCCGCCTGGGAGCTCAAATTCGCACCGTCGATGAGACCGAAGGTGTGAACTTTTCTGTCTGGGCGCCCAACGCACGCAGTGTGCAAGTGGTTGGTGACTTCAACGGCTGGGATGGTCGCGAGCACAACCTCCGAGTGCTCGAGAATCTTGGCATTTGGGAGTTGTTCATTCCGGGCGCGACCAAGGGCGACAAGTACAAGTTCCGCATTCATAACGAGCAAGGCGAATGGGTCGACAAGAGTGACCCGATGGGCTTCGCCGCAGAGCTTCCACCGTTGACCGCATCGGTCGTGTCCGACCTCTCCACGTACGAGTGGAGCGACAACGATTGGCTAGCGCGTCGCGAAAACTGGAACGCGATGCACGAACCAATGAACGTGTACGAAGTTCACTTGGGCAGTTGGCAAACGGGTCCCGGTCGCACGCACGGTTGGCTCGATTACCGCGACTTGGCAAAGCGTTTGGCGGACTACTGCCATCGCATGAACTTCACGCACGTGGAATTGATGCCTGTTAGCGAGCATCCCTTCAGTGGCTCGTGGGGATACCAAACCGTTGGCTACTTTGCACCCACTAGCCGACACGGGACCCCCGAAGACTTCATGTTCTTTGTCGACTACATGCACCAGCAGGGCATCGGTGTCATCATCGATTGGGTCCCCGCACACTTCCCGAAGGACCAACATGGGCTGGCTCAATTCGACGGCTCCGCTTTGTACGAGCACGCCGATTCGCGGCAGGGCGAGCACCCTGATTGGGGCACGCTGATCTTCAACTACGGTCGCAATGAGGTCAAGAACTTCCTGATCGCCAACGCGTTGTTCTGGTTGGACAAGTACCACATCGACGGCCTGCGTGTCGACGCTGTTGCCTCGATGTTGTACCTGGACTATAGCCGTGAAGACAGCGATTGGATTCCAAATCAATACGGCGGGCGAGAGAACCTGGAGGCGATTGACTTCCTGCGTGAGTTCAACGTCGCCGTTCATGAGAAGTTTCCTGGTGTTGTCACTGCAGCCGAAGAATCGACCGCGTGGCCTGGTGTGTCACGGCCGACCTGCGATGGCGGATTGGGTTTCACCTACAAGTGGAACATGGGCTGGATGAACGACACGCTGGACTACATGCATCACGAGCCGATTCATCGTAGCCATCACCAGACCGAATTGACGTTCAGTCTGATCTACGCTTTCACAGAGAACTTTATGCTGCCGCTTTCGCACGATGAAGTCGTGCACGGCAAAGGTGCTCTGTTAAGCCAGATGCCTGGTGACATGTGGCAGAAGTTCGCCAACCTGCGATTGCTGTACTCGTACATGTGGACGCATCCCGGCAAGAAACTGCTGTTCATGGGCGGCGAACTTGGCATGTGGAACGAGTGGAATCACGACGATGGCCCACAGTGGGAACTGCTTGACTTCGAGACACACCGCGGTGTCCAGCAGTTGGTGGCCGACTTGAACAAGTTGGTTATCGAGAACCCCGCTCTGCATCACTTCGATTTCTCGGGCGAGGGCTTCGAGTGGGTCGATTGCATGAACGCGCAAGACAGCACGCTGGCGTACTTGCGAAAGGGAGAAGACGGAACGCCACCGATCTTGGTCTGCAGCAACTTCACGCCTGTTGTCCGGCACAACTATCGGGTCGGCGTTCCGCAGGCTGGTTTCTGGAAAGAGATTTTCAACAGCGACAGTGAAACGTACGGTGGCACGAACGTTGGAAACTATCCCGGTTGCAACTCGCTGGGCGAAGGCCACCATGATCGCCCCGACAGCATCGGGGTCAATCTGCCGCCACTAGGAACCGTGATCCTGCGGTTGGAGCAATAGTGGTTCCCGATCGCAACAGCGGGACTTGTTAAGGCAGAGTAACTCAGTTTTCACGCAGCGTTGGCTTTTTGACTGAGCGTCGCCAGTCGCTCGGTGCGTGATTGACGGGATAGCTCGCGGCCTAAGCTGAGTGACCCGTTTGTTGAAAACGAGTGGTTTTCCCGTGCGGCTTAATTGAAAGCCAACTCATGCGGTGAAAGTTCACCGCTTGCGCGTGTGCCCATGGCTCCCCACACGCCAAACACGCTCTTGCTTCCAGGCGGGTTGGGACTACCGGGATAGACTGTCGGCTGAAACGTGTCGCCTGCGTCAATGCTGTTGCTGACAAAGGAAACACGACCGTCGCCAAAGCAAACGTGTGCACCACCTTGATGGCGGCTGCTGGGCGGGAGGATTCCCCAACTATCGTCGCGGTCGGCGCTCATCGTGATTTCTCGGTTGGGAGGCAAGATCGTATTGCATCCTGTATACAGCGGCATCCCATCGGCCCAGCGGAATCCACGGCGCATGCTTTGGTCGCCGTTGAGAATACCACTGGCCATTCCGTTTGCTCCGCCAGAATGCCAACCGGTTTGGCTCCAGAACGCAGGACGCTCGGTGTCGATGTAGTCGGGTTGTTGGCGTGCCCAACTTGGGTTGTCTCGCAGCAACGCAGGGCTGGCGGCGACAGCCGGGTACGTTCGGACGTCTTGATCGCCCAATGCCGTCGCGATCTCGCCCATCATCATTGTGCTGGAAAGACCATCCGTGACATCCGTCAGTCTAATTTTGACTCGCGGCACGAACATGCCCCGCATCGACGCAGAGGTCGTGGCTTCAAGTTTCGGGTCCACTTCGAACACACCGTCAATGCTTTTCATCGGCCCGGATGCCCCGCACAGAACAGCGTCGCCAAAACAGAAGGCATAGTTCGTTCGTGCCATCGCCGGAATTCCGGTTCCTGGATCACTCGGGCAACGAAGTGCTGCGGACTCGACAAACCAAGGCTGGTAGTCGGCAGTGAACGGTTCGGGGCCACCAGCTGGCCAAGGTGCCTTGGCGACGACGTCGGCTTCGTCCTCGTACATCCCTCCCATCGACATGGAGCCCGCTCGATTCCAATAGGTGTTATTCCAATCATTTGCCATGGGCTCTTGTATGCTCCGCCACTGCTCGGACTGCTGAAGGAAGGGCAGCAGCGCCACGAAACCACTCAACCGCTTGTCGTTGTCCATGCCCACGACAGTGCTGCCATGGGTCCCCGACAATGGTGTCGGAATTTGCTCGAAGGAATGGTGGTACGCATGAACGGCCATCCCAACTTGAGTGAAGTTGTTGGCACAGCTGGTGCGTCGAGCCATCTCGCGAGCGGATTGCACCGCAGGCAGCAAGAGTCCGACGAGCGTTCCGATGATCACCACGACACCAAAAATCTCGATGATCGTGAACCCGGAACGGCAGCGATAGTGTCTAGACATAGCGATACGAAAAGCAGGAGGAGAGTTTTTACGGACGAGCACTCATGAAAACCGCCGCCGATTCTAGCACGATTGGGGCAGTTCAATTGACATTTCTGCGCCAAAGGACGATAGTAGTGTTGGGCAGCAGAGGCATGCTTCTGCTGTCACCTGATGACTGTTACCTGAAAAACTTTCGGGGGTGATCTGGATTCGACCGGATGTCAAGAAGCGAAGGCTGCGTGTCGTGGTTGATCAGTTGGCCACGTTAAAAGCTGATCACAATTTTTAGTTGCAGATGAAAATCTTCAGCTGGCCGCCTAAGAACAGGTAGCCCGGACTGATGGGGATCGCCAGAGTCGCCTGAATGTCCGTCGCAATTCTGGATCGCCACGCCGTCTTACTCGAGACGCGGCGGGCTAGAAAACGATTCGAGTTAGCGAGCCGCGGAGCCTGTCGAACAGCGCCGTAGCGAGTGAAAAGGTTTCTTCGAGAAGCTGAAATGGTTCGACTACACACGTAGACGCTAGCGTGGATGCATCGCGGGACGCGGGTTCAATTCCCGCCGCCTCCATCGATTCATCAGCATTTGCTGAAAGTTGATGACAACCACTGACAGAAGCCCCGGTCTTGCCGGGGCTTTTGTTATTGGCACCTGCCTCCTCGTCGTGACTCTCAGTGTCAGTTGATGACGTGTTCTGCCCCACTGAGACGACAGCATCCCTGCCAATACCCTGCCAAGGTGCCGGTAAAGAGGCCAAGGCTTTGGCCTGATCTTCGATGCCAATGTGGGTGTACTTCTGCTGTTGGTAGTTCGCGTTCTAGAAAAAAGGGTTCAGGCCTAGTGCTGCGACCACATTCAATTTTTGGGTAACGCAAATAGTAGCCCGACTCTCCGAGTCGAGACCTCACGGCTGGGACAGCCGTGCTACTAATCCAGCTACCCTCAATACAAAATGTGGTTTTTGCGAAAAGTCGAAAATTCTTTCCAGAAATCTCGCGAGAAAACTGCTTTGCGCCTGAATGAATTGGGAGAGAAGTCTTCGTGGCGGTGATGCTTGGCTCGGTCACGATGACATCCCAAAGTAGGTTTCATTTCAACGGTGGAAATGAATACAATCCGCATTCGAAATCAGCAGTGTCAAACCTCTGTAGTTGAGTAGGCCGGATCAAGGAGCGCAGCGACGCAGCTCTGGCGGGGTATGGATGATTTTCTGTGACGAGTTTGGGCTGCCGGAACGGCGCTTCGAGGATTCCAAAACTATGAGGGGGCGATGTCTGACTTTCGGCGATGCTTTGTACCCGGTGGCACATTCTACTTCACCGTCGTGACTTACGCTCGGCGGCCGATTCTGACCACTGATCCTGGACGCCAGTTTCTTCGCAGTGCCATCACATCGGTGCGGAAGCGGCACCCGTTTTTGCTCGTCGCAAACGTGCTGTTGCCCGACCATTGGCATCTCATCATGCAGTTGCCGACCGACGACGATCGGTATTCGCGCCGCATGAAGCAGATCAAATCGGAATTCACTGAGCAGTGGTTTGAATCCGGATTACCGGAAGCGGGCGTGACCAACTCACAGCAAGCACGCGGCGAGCGTGGTGTCTGGCAGCCTCGGTTTTGGGAACATGTCGTTCGCGATGAAGAAGACCTTGGGCGGTGCGCCGACTACATTCACTGGAATCCGCGAAAGCACCGCCTGGTGGATCGCGTGCGTGATTGGCAATGGTCGTCATTCCATCGGTTTGTTGAATTGGGGCAGTACGATATCAGTTGGGGTGGGACGGCTCCCAATGACGTCGACGGTGATCACTGGGGGGAGCCGACGTGAGCAAAACGTAGGCCGGACCAAGCGAAGCGCCGTTCCGGCAAT
>JBGCGI010000120.1:0-11091 GCA_045110715.1 Rubripirellula sp. | reverse complement strand
CGTTCGCCAAGCTCTTTGATTGTCCTGTGCCCAGTTCGTACAGACGACCTGATGCACCACCGAGTTGGCCAGTGCTGACGCTAGCGATTCCAAGATTGGCTTGTTGTGTGCTTCCAACCTGTGGGCCAAGTTGGAAGGTGGCACCACCACCGGTGATCGAGAACGAAAAGTTGTCGCCGCTGCCGTCAGTCGTCAGGCTCAAGGCCAGCGAACTTGTGTTGATCGACAGAGTGTTTCCATCGCCAGATGCAGCAACACCGTTGACCGTAGCCGAGATGTCAGTACCTGCGCTGGTTGTTCCGCTCAAGTTTGCGTTGAACGATCCGCTTCCGCCTTCACTGATGACATCGATGCCAACAGACGCGTCGGTTCCGTATGCTGACGAAGTGAAGTTCACGGCACCGCTCGCAACAGACGCTCCAACTCCAGTGCTGTCAGAAACCAGGTTCACAGCAGCTGCGATTTGGTCCTTCGACGTACCAGCACCGAAGTTGAATGTCTCAGCTCCGTCGGCACCGCTAAGTTGGAAGACCAAGCTGTCGTTGAGCACTTCGCCACCGGTCGTTCCAGTCGACAGGCTTGCTTGAGCATCATTGATGTCGACCTGAGCGTCAGCCAAGCCAGTCGCAGTGAAGCTGCCAGTCGCGTCGATTGCTGTGGCAATGTCAGTCGCGTCAACAGGTGCCGACGAATCGATAGTCACTGTCAGAACTTTCTGGTCAGCGTCGTAGGAAGCCGCAGTTGCACCGCCCGACTCGAAGTTCACGGTGACGTTGTTGTTGTCCGATCCGCTGTCAACAGCAGTGATCGAAAGCAAGTCGCCAGCGGCGGCTGCAGTCGTTGTCGCCGCAGTTCCTGAACCATCGCCCGATGAACTCAAGCCAGAGGCAACAAGCCCTTCTTGCTCATTGATCAAGTCTTGGATTGCTTCGCCGTCGGCATTGTCGTTTGTAAAGTCAGCGGTGATTGTCAAGGTTGTTCCGTCAGAAGAAACGGTACCAGCTCCGGCGCCGACCGAGTCGACCAAGGTGATGCTGGTGAAATCGGCCGATCCAGTAACGGACAGCGTCTCGCCACCGATGGTTGCGGTACCAACACGAGCCTCTGCCGTGGTGGCAGTTGCTTGAGCCGACGCGCTGAACGCACTTGAAGAAGCAGTCACTTCGCCTTGAGTTGCTGCCGAGGAAACGACGACTTCCACGTCGATCTGGCCGGCTGTTCCGAGGTTCGCTTTGTCGATATTTGCGTCGGTAACCGAGCTGACCGAGCCAGCTGTGCTCGTGTAGTCCAGCGATCCGTCAAGCAACTTACGGCCTTGGAAGGTGGTCGTTTGAGCGATTCGGTTGATGGCTTCCAGCGAGCTGTCGATCTGCAACTGGTTCGCCGCGATCTCTTCGTCGCTCAGTGCACCACTGTTGGAAGCTTCGACAACCAGTCCACGAACGTCGTTCAACAAGTTGCTGACTTGGCCCAAGGCACTGTCAGCAGTCGTGATGATCTGCGAAGCACGCTGAGTGTTGGTGATCGCTTTGTTCAAGCCAGTGATTTCACTTCGCAGAGCCTCACTTGCAATCAATCCTGCGGGGTCGTCTGCCCCGCTATTGATTCTCAGGCCAGTGCTCAATCGAGTCAGAGCTTGGTTCAAGTCACTGTTGCTCGATTGCAGACGGTTTTGAGCGACGAGCGACGATACGTTAGTGTTGATTCTTGTCATGAGTATTATCCCTGTGCGGCGAATCGCAGTTTTGAAAATTCGATCCGGCCACAGCGGACCGGTGTGCTGAATCACCTCAAATTGCGACTGACCATCAATCGCAGACCCGTGAGGAGAGTTCGTATGCAAAACCATTGGTTACGTTTAAGTACGGCACCGTCAATCAAATGTGTAAATCTGTATCGATTGAGCATGGGTGGTCGGTGCAACCGCGACAGTCGCTACAGGGCAATCAACTTCACATTCGAAATGCCGCGAAATCTGGAATCTAGGATTGCTCAAACGAAGAACATTTGTCTCGCATCGCCGCAATGCGACGAAAATCCCCCGCGGAACGGCCGGCTTTTGCACGTGCTCTCTTTCGCTCGTTCCATCTCGGGTAACGCGATCGCACGTTGCCAGCTAACATGCCAGCGATGGACACACTGCTTTCACTGATTCCGTTTGCGCTGATCGTTTGTGCTGGCATCTTTGTGCAAGCTGCAGCCGGTTTCGCGGGCGGGCTTGTGATCGTGCCAGCCTTGCTTTGGTGTGGCTATTCCCTGCCAGAGGCCCAGGCATCCCTGCTGGTGGCAACCATCCCGCAGAACGGATTGGGAGTGTGGTCGCTGAGAGAATCGATTGAGCCACGAAGAGTGCTGTGGCCAGGTGTTGGTCGCGTGGCTTTTCTTCCCGTCGGAGCTTGGTGCCTGGTTTCGATGGAATCCTTGAACATGGACACGATCCGCCAAATTGTGGGCGGATTTGTATTGGCAGCGACCATTGCCACGATCGTCTTCCAACCGCAGCCAAAGCAGCACTTGCACCCCATCTGGGCATTCCTGGCCTTCCCCATCTCAGGATTCACACAAGGTTTGGTTGGCATGGGTGGGCCCGTGATGGTCTTTTGGGTGCAAGCTCATGACTGGAGCACACGGCAATCCCGAGGCTTCCTCTTCACGATGTACGCCGTCAGTATTCTGCCGGCGTTGGGGATCCTCTATGCGTTCTTCGGAGACCGCATCATCGCCCCCGGACTGATGTCTGCAGCGACCGTGCCGCTGTTGATGGTGGCGACACACTATGGCCTGAAGCTAGGAACCAAGATGGGGCGCAGACGACTTCGCACGGTCACGCTCGGAATCTTGCTAGTGATTGGCATCGCTGGCATTGCGGCACCGCTGCTGCGAGGCAGCTGAGACATTGCGCGTTGATTCATCCAGTCATCTGCGAAGCAACCAGCAAAGACGCCTGCCATTTGGAACCTATTTGCGACCGTCGTCCGCAGTAGAAAACCGATCGGCACCCCAGAGCTCCGCACGACTAGGCGGAACATCTCCTGGTCCGCTTGGGTTTTGATAAAGCAATTCGTACACGGCTTGCGGCGAACCGGAAAACCGCTGTTCCTCGCAGTGCCATTCTCGATGCGTTGGCACCAAGTCCTTCGAGAGCGGCCAGGGATCGAACGGTGACTCGCCCAAAGCCTCGATCAATTTCGAAGAGTCCATCGTGACGTTACCAGCCCGCGGAGGAACCGGACCAGCTTCGATCCTGGGGCATCCCTTCAAGTGGATGGGATCGTAGCCACCGACAACGTTCACCACTTGTGCGATTTCGAACAGGCTTAGGTTGCGAGGTCCGCCGGCGTGGTACAAACCGGGCAGTGGTTTGGCCAACAATTTCGAGAACAATCGATTGAGGCAATCGGTGTACTGCGGCGTGCGGACTTCGTCGAAGTACAGCGTCGCGGGCTTGCTTTGCTTGAAACGAGAGGCGATCCAGTCAATCGCTCCAGCGTGCCCATTGAAACTGATCCCCATCGGCAAAGAGATTCGCAAAATACACGCGTCCGGGCATTCACGTTGAACGACCGACTCGCCCTCCACCATCTTTGCGCCATAGACAGTCACTGGATCAGGGGGATCAATCTCAGCGTAGTTCCCCTGACGTCCTGTTGTAGTGTCGCCTGAAAATACGAGATCAATCGAAAGGTGAATCACCCTGGCATGGTGTCGCTGGGCAAGACGCATCAGATTTTGTGCGCCAACGACATTCACGCGTGTTGCCATTTCGGGGTCCAACTCGCACGACTTCAATCGGCAGCATCCTGCACAGTTCAACACGCTGGCGAAACGATACTCATCCCAAAGACGAGTCAAGCCTTGCTGGTCTTCCACGTCGCAGGCAACTATCCCGTCACCCTTCAGCGGCCACATCGACGACTGACGAATTCCGATCACCTGGTCGCCGTACATCGAGCGAAAGTGATGAAACGCGTTGTATCCAGGAACGCCCGCGATTCCAGTGATCAACATCGGCAGTGGTGGTGGGGCAACAATCATGCCTCAGATTGTCGCCAAAACAGCCGATGCGTCGAGGGTGCCAATGGCATCAGTCCCTGACTCCAAATCAATGTCCTATACTGAAGGTCGACAAAAACCATCCAGAGGTGACATGTTCGACGCGACTCCTACTCCCAGAGCTCAGCCAACTGCCAACCCGCTGGTCTTGGGTTCCATTGCAGCGGCACTCGGACTCCTCGCGTTCCTTGTCGCGCTCCCTCAGACTCGTCAGCAGTCAGCGCCGATACCGCAACCAGTTTCATCGATACCGGTTGAACCCGCTCGCGATGTCATTCGAGCCGCCTTCTTTGATTCAGAAGTGCAGCCGAGGATGACTGAAACGGATGCTCAGAATCGCCAAGCAGCCCAACGCTGCGTGCAACGACTGCGCCGGGTGATCCGCGGCTATCGTGATGGAATCCAGCCGTTTGTTGAGGACCTGACAAGCCTGTCGACGCGATTTGGTATCGTCCGCCGGATGCCAGGAAACTGGTGGAAAGGGGACAAACGCGTGGATGTATTCGTTCAGCAAAAATTCGAGAAGCATTTCTTTTCACAGCAGTCACTGACCAGTGATTTTGCTGCCGTTTTGAATGAGTTCCGAAGTGAGGTCGAAGCGAACCAAAGACGCATGTTGATCGACATTCGTGCCTCACTGGACACGGCAGACTTGCCGGAAGTGGATTTAGAAGAGTACGAGACGTTCCTGCGATCGGTTGCGGCGGAGTTAACCAGTGAGCCGCTCACGCAGGGGGCCAACAGCGTGTACGCGGGCTTAACGACGCTGTTGGTCAGCGAAGCAGGGACTTATGCAACGGTTGCGATCGTTGCGGCATTGTTGACTCGGATCGGATCCACCGCGGCGGCAACGGCTGCCGTCGGTGTCGGCGCAACCGCGGGTGCTGCAGCGACTGGAGCGGGCGGTGGCAGTCTGGTTGGTCCCGTGGGCACCGTCGTTGGCTTGGGCGTTGGACTCGCCGTCGGACTTGTGATCGATTGGTGGATGACGGACCAATTCAAAGACAAAATGGACCTGCAGATGAATGCCTACTTGGACTCGCTGGAATCCACCTTGTTGGAAGGTCCAGCAATCTCGATGGTGAATCACCCCAATGCGAATGGGCCGATCGTCAGCTCCGCAGGTATCGTGGGCACGCTGCCGTTGGTTTGTGATCGCTTGTTGGTCGCCTACCGTGAACGCTTTTTTCAACAAATCGTAACAGTGAATGAACCATGAATCACGGCAACGCTCGAACACTCGCTCTGATCTGCATGATTACAATCAGTTTGCCAAGCATTCCTTTGCCCGCGGCTGTGCCCGCGGTCGCGACTTCGGTCGCCAAGGCAATCCTCAAGTACTTTGGAAAAGAGGGAACCGAGCAGGCTACCGAATACATGTCCAAGAAGGGTGGCCAGGCAGTCATGGAACGTGTGACTGCCAATGCCGTCAAGCAAGGTGGTGACGAAGCAGTCGAACAGGTTGCCCATCTGGCAGCCAAGCATGGCCCCGAAGCTCTTGCCGCCCTCGACAACACTCCAAGCGTCTTGCCGATCCTGAAAGTCTTGGATGAACTCCCGGAGGCACAAGTCAAATCAGCGCTGGCGAAATTGGCCGCTGGTGCACCTGGGCGTGAGTTGGCAGAGGGGATCACAAAGTTCGGTTCGGTCGCATTGCGATCAGAACTGAAACATCCGGGCGTAGGCTTGTCGTTGGTCCGCAGTCTTGGCGACGATGGATTCGACTTGGCCAGCAAGCTTACCACCGATCAAGCCATTGCCGTTGGCCGACACGCCGATGACATTGCAAAGTTGCCGCTAAGTCAGCGTCAAGGAGTTCTGGCGATGCTTCGAGATGACGCCGAGCGTTCGATCGCGTTCATCGGACGATTTGTCGAAGCGAACCCCGGCAAGACTCTCTTCACGGTGGCAACCACAACGGTCGTCCTGGCCGAACCCGATCGAATTCTGGGCGGAGATGAGATTGTGCTAGACGCAGATGGCAATCCGATCGTGATGCGAAAAGCCGGACTGGCCGGTCGCACCCTTGATGCCAGCGCGGATGTCGCCGAGCACGTTTCGGAACGCTACGTGCGTCCGGTATTCATCGCAATCATGGTTTTTGTGGGGGCGTTCGCCGCTCTTTGGATGGCTGTCAAACTGTATCACCAGCACCGCAGAGAGAAAGAGAAAACGAAACTGCTGGTCGAAGGAAAAACTCCAGCCGAGGAAGCTTAGCCGCGGCTCACGATTCCGTTGCCCCCAGTTTTGAAACTTGGGCCTGCTGTCACTGATCACAGCACACGCGACAGAGGCAAGCAATCTAGCTCAATGTCGCCAACCATCCGGTAAATCATGCACCGGGAGTCGCGCGCGGCTCCGTCAAAAGTCGACGCACCTGAAACCTCTGTTGCTTGCACGCATTTGCGGAACACTTGTTGGTTCATTGGCTGGGCAATAGACTCACTTCGGGCAAAGCCTTGCCCTCCCTGTTACTTTGATTTTTCAGCAGAACACTTCCCTCGAGGACAGAATGACGATCGGATTTGGAATTATCGGATGTGGCATGATCTCTAACTTTCATGCGAAAGCCATTGCCGACGCGGCGGGAGCCGAACTGATTGGTGTTGCCGACCGACTTCCTGAACCAGCCCAAAAGTTTGCCGAAACGCATGGTTGCAAGGCGTACGAGTCAGTCGACGATATGCTCGCCGATCCGAACATTCATGCCGTTTCGGTCTGCACCCCCAGCGGAGCACACATGGAGCCAGCCGTCGCGGTAGCAGAGGCGGGCAAGCATGTGATCGTCGAGAAACCGTTGGAAATCACCACCGAACGCTGCGACCAAATCATTGACGCCTGTGAAAAATCGGGAGTTCGTTTGGTCGCAATCTTCCAAAGTCGTTTTCATGAGTCAGCGCGACTGATGAAAAAGGCCGTCGAGGAAGGGCGCTTCGGAAAAATCACGATGGGCGATGCCTATGTGAAGTGGTATCGCAGCCAAGAGTACTATGACAGCGGTGCGTGGCGCGGAACCTGGAAAATGGACGGCGGTGGCGCGTTGATGAATCAGGCAATCCATTCGGTAGACCTGCTGTTATGGATGATGGGGCCTGTAGCCGAAATCAGCGCAATGACCGCAACGATGACTCACGAAAGAATTGAAGTCGAAGACGTCGCGATCGCAAATCTGAAATTCAAATCTGGCGCGCTGGGCGTGATCGAAGCAACGACGACGGCCTACCCGGGAGCGTTGAAGCGAATCGAAATCAGCGGCAGCGAAGGATCGGCTGTCCTCGAGGAGGAATCCTTGACTCAGTGGGAATTTGCCAACGAGACTCCCGAAGACGAATCGATCCGCAAACGAATGGCAGACAATAACGCGACAGGGGGTGGGGCGGCCGATCCGACAGCAATCGGGCATCACGGGCACACCTTGATCATCGAAGAAGCCGTCGCCGCGATTAGCGAAAATCGGCCGTCGATCTTAGATGGAAAGGAGGGTCGCAAAAGCATCGAAGTGATCCGTGCGATCTACGAGAGCGCCAAGACTGGCCAACGCGTCAAACTCTAACTCCGTCTCAACAGGCCACTCCCTTGCTTACTGACGGCAGTATTGTAATCAACCGCGCGATCGCGGACGTGTTTCGATGGACGATTGATGACGTTGCTCACTGGAGCAAAACAGTCATCGAAGATTATCCGCTCGAAACTACTGCCGAGGTCGTCGGAAGCACGTTTATCTCCGTCACCGAAAGCGAAGGCAAGCGAATGGACTTTCGTGGAGAAGTCATCCGACATGATCCGCCCAAATTGAGCGAGATGAAGTTGATCGGTGACGCTTTTGATATCGACGTGATCTACACGTTCAAAGACTTAGGTGGCGTGCAGACGGAGGTCTCCCAACGTTCTCGTGTGCATGCGAAGGGGTTTCTGCGAGTCGTCTTCGTCTTGATTAGCTGGGCGCTGAAACCTGTCAGCCGGAATGCACTGAATAGAGAACTGCAGTCGCTGAAGCAGTACTGCGAAAAGCAGCAGCAAGTGTGATTATTCGGCAACAGGCAGTCCGGTGTTACTCCAGCTTGGAGATGCCGGCATTTGGCTGCACGACTCGAAGGACGGCTTTGAGCTGCTCCTTCATGGGAACTTTTCGCAGCACGCCACCAGCGGCCTTCTTGGCCCGTTTCCAGTTTCGATAGACGCTTGACTGCGTCACGCAACCGTGTGAAACCGTGGTGATCGTGTCTGTTTGCTTTCGCTTATAGGGCTGCTCGCCGTAGCCCATATCGACCGTCTTGATGCCGTGTTCGCTGGCAGCTCGGATGATCGACTTAAAGAGTGCTGTCCCAGGCGAGTATCGCGAGAAGTCGACGTTGTAGGCCGGGAACCAGTAATGGAGCAAATCACCCTCAATCATTCCGATGTGGGCCGCAACGATCTCATCGCCGGCGCGTAGGATCGACAGGATGCCTCGGTTGGAGCCTTCGGGAGTCGCATGCAACTGATGCAACAAGTCTCGCGTCCACGTCGGTGTGAACAAGTCAAGGATGTTGGTGCGGCGATACTGTTGCCGCTTCCAGTCAATCGTTTGCGCGAGCAGATCTTTGTCACGACAGTCAATTTCTAGACTCAGGGGACCGACTTCGCGCTCCATCTTCCGCGTCTTCTGTTCCTGGCGACGGATGGTTTTGTGGCTTCGCTCGAGTTGCTGTAAGAAGACTTGTGAGTCGTCGCCAAGTTCGGCGCTGAACGATTCTGTCGTGCCATCGGAAAACCGTTCGTCCAAGGCCTGTCCGTGACCGACCAATGCATGAAAGTCGTAAGCCTTCAGACCACACTGCTTCAAAAGCTGATACCAATCGAAGCTGTGTTCGGGCGAGATGATCACACTGTGGGCATCATTGAAGAATCGGCCCGCGGGCAATGCGACCTTGCCAATCTGATGGTAGGGCAAGAATCCAATCGCTTCGTTGTCGCAGTGCAAGACTGCCACGAGGACGTCGCCACGAACCGCGTGCACGGCATCGGTGAAAGAAGTCGAGAAGAACGGCGTCCGATACGAAGCCTCCGTCGTCCGGATCTGCTCCCAAATCTGTTTGTGATTTTGCGTGAGTTCTCCCCAGCCAAGGACACGAATGTCGTCGACTCGATGACCCGCTTTGCTTTCGGCTGAGGGATTCATTTTGCTTGAGGAGAAGAGGAAGAGATCAGATCCCTGCTTGAGTCGACGTCGAATCAAGCAGAGATCGGCTCCTCACCCTAGTCACAGAGATCGGAACATGCATGGGTATTATTGGGGAGTCTAACGTGGCGTCTTCGACGCTGTGGGATTGTGCAGGTCGTCTCGAACGAGAGACCCCCCTTAGCCCTCTAACAAGTGCCAGCATCTGCCCGTTAGCCGAGTGTTTTGTGGCTAGTCGCGAATCACCCGGTGGGTTGGTACAGGCCGGCCGGGACGCAAAGATTGAGCGGAGACCGATTCGATCGTTAGGTTTCTGGCCTGGCGAATGAGCTCCAACTGCTGCCGGCAAATGTCTTCCAACAGAGCCGGGTCCATTGCCACACGAGCGTTCACAATCACCTGCATGCCGCCGCTAGCCGATCGATTCGAGCTCAGCCCCATGTCCACCTCAGAATCGTTGCTGACCACATTGGCAACCGCTTGCGTGTCGCCGGCCAGAACAGACGCCTTCAAGTGAGCGATCTGGCCATCGTCCTTCATGATCTGCTTCGCGATCGCGGAAACCAGTTCGACAACAAGGACGTCCATCTCGACAGGTTCGGCAGCGCTCAGCATTGCACTCAGGTTCACCCAACCCAGCTCGGCTTCCCCAACTGCATAAGTGTCATAGTCAATTTCCAACAATCTTCTGCCGGCGACCATCGGTGACTCGATATAGCCCAACACCTCATCAACGCCATCGCCGGTTTGTGGACTGACTGCGATGATTGGGACGTCGTCACCGACCTGTGCCAGTAGCGTCTGCAAGTCATCCACTTCCTGATCACTGAGTTGATCGCGCCGCCCGATCATCAGGTAGTCGGCCTCTTCCAACTGTTTCCGAAAGATATATTCGGCCTGCGGAGAAAACCCGCTGCGTTTCTTTTGGTCATCTTTGTCGCCGGAAGCAAGTATTCGCCGACCATGCGAAGGTTTCAGAAGCACGCCGAAGGGTGCTAGCTCAAATCGATCTCCGAGCAATTCCTGCAGTGGCAGAATCACGGTCGCTACCAAGTCCGTGCAGCTACCAACGGGTTCGGCAAGCAGAATGTCTGGCGCGCCTTCACTGGCAAAGCGATCGGCAGTCGCCACCAGATCGTCAAAGCTACAGCAGAAACAGGCCCCAGCGACTTCGCCGACATCGAATCCCTGTGATCGCAGGTTCTGGGTATCGACCAAATTGTCTGCCTGGTCGTTGGTGATAATCCCCACTCGTTTCCCGGCAGCCACGTAACGGCGAGCCAGTTTTCCAATCAGAGTGGTCTTGCCTGCACCTAAAAACCCGCCAATGAGGACGAATCTCGTTTTCACGTCTGGGGACATACCGTGGCTTTCCTATGTATTCTCAAAAGTCATTTTGCCCAACGAAATCAGCATCGAAGGGTCGCCTGGCAGAATCCCATACTCGTTGTCGATTTGGCAGTGGTCACCTATCCTAGCGAGTTCTACCAGAGAACACGCGGCGTTTTCAGCAAGCGATTTTATGAGTTCAGAATACGACACGATCATCATTGGGGCTGGGATGAGCGGCTTGGCTGCTGGCATCCGTTTGGCTCATTTTGATCAACGCGTCTGCATTCTCGAGCGTCACTATACGATCGGTGGCTTGAATTCGTTTTATCGACACGGTGGTCGAGACTACGACGTCGGGCTCCATGCGATGACCAATTTCGCTCGCAAGGGAACGAAAAAGGGTCCGCTTGCGAAGTTGATCCGCCAACTGCGATTCGGCTGGGAAGACTTCAAACTGGCCGAGCAGGTAGGGTCTTCGATTCGTTTTCCTGACGTCTCACTGGACTTCACCAACGATATCAAGCTGCTCGAATCGGAGATCGCCA
>JBGCGI010000119.1:0-48558 GCA_045110715.1 Rubripirellula sp. | reverse complement strand
TGCTCCAGCAGGCTTGGTCGCTGGGATGCGAACCATTTCAGAAAATCGCCGCGGTAGGCATACAGGCCAATGTGATGCCAGTAGGTCGGAGGTTCCGCTGCCAGTCGGTTCACGTCGACTCCATCGCGAGAAAACGGAACTGCCGCGCGGCTGAAGTAGACTGCCCTGCCCTGCCCTGCCCCGTCGCAACCAGCAGGAGCCATCACGATTTTGACACAGGATGGATCGTTCAACTGTTCCACGTTTCGAATTGGTGTCCCGGCGGTTGACATGTCCGCTGCCGGATCCTGAATCAAGGTGCTCGCCACTTGCTCGACGACCTGCGGATCGATCTCGGGCTCGTCGCCTTGGACATTGACGAAAACATCAACGTCGGGCATCGCTGCGGCGACTTCGGCGATTCGGTCGGTTCCACTGGCACAGTTCTCGCTAGTCATCAACCACTTTCCGCCAAACGAGTCCACTTCATCGGCCAAACGCACGTGATCAACGGCAACGATGACTTCATCAGCGATCTTGCATCGCGCAGCAGATTCATAGGTGTGCTGCAGAATCGACTTGCCGCTCGCGCGACGGAGCAACTTTTCAGGCAGACGCGTCGAGGCGAGGCGCGCTGGAATCACGATCAGGGTTCGGGATGTCATCGATGAATCGACTTGAAAAAGGGCGAAATGCGGTTTGGCTGAGCAGTTGAAGTCAGCGGCAGTTTATCGCATCGGTCAGTGAGCCGGAGATTGGCCAAGCCGATGAATTCAAAGGGGACTCGTACTTGACCTGAGAATCGGTTAATCGCAATCTGCCGCCGATGGAGGAGCACGTGCGAATCGATGTCCTTGCGCGGTGGCGATTGTAGAACAACTGTCCGAACTATTTCCCGAGTCGCCAGCTCGCCAGCGATTTCAAAGGCGTGCTGAGCTGGTGTCGAGTCGAAGGCGGAATTCATGACTTTCGCTGCTTTTGCGACGATGCCAACACCGTGCGGTTGGGCGACTTCGTTTCTATCCTGCTGTTCAATCGGGATCCGATCGCCATGCTCAGGTTTGAGAGCGAACATGCTCGACGGCGCTGCGAGATCAAAGGGGACACCATGGTGACCGGCCAGTGGGCGGAGTGGATTGGCTGGCTCGAATGACATGAAAATCGGTGATTTTGCTGCTGTTTGACAGACGTACAGAGGAGGGCTAGATTCCCGGTCAACGATGTGTGGTGTCGTGGGATCGATTTCGACCTCACGTGAACAGGGAATCCGGTGAAATCCCGGTACGGCCCGGCCGCTGTAACCAATGTGATGCGAGACTTTGGTCTCGTATCGCTGCCAATTCACTCTTTCAGCCATTGTCAGAGCAAATTCATTTTCGGGTGAAGTTGTTCCGACGAGAAGGCGAGTTGGCAGAAACATTGGGAGTCAGAAGACCTACCACTTCATCGGACGCGAAGTGACCTTCCAGGGTGAGGTCCGTGTCATGAGCTGAGTTGCCATGATGGCAATGCGCGGTCACCGCAGAGGCTTTGTTTCAGTTCGCAGCTGTTCTCGCTATCGCCACCGCTGCCGCTTCTGCGGGGGTGAGTTGACGATTGGTTTTGGTGCTTCCGATGCTGGTTCGACGCAACAGAATTCGCTCTGGATTCAACGCTGCCTTTACCTTGGTGGAGTTGTTGGTCGTGATCGCAATCATTGGGATCATGATCGGGTTGTTGCTGCCTGCGGTGCAAGCTGTTCGCGAAGCGGCCCGTCGGATGCAATGCCAGAACAATTTGCGACAGATCGGTTTGGCACTCCATAATTACCACGGCGCCTTCCGGAAGTTTCCTCCCGGCGGGATCGCGGTTCGCCCCGAAGTTCCCGGCGGGAAGCAATTCGCTTGGTCGGCATTTGTGTTGCCGTTCTTGGACGAGACAGCCGTTTATGGAAAAGTGAATTTTCACTATGCCTTTGATCATCTGATCAACGTGGAAGCGGCTGCGACACCGATCGAAACCTACTTGTGTCCCAGTACGTCGCGTCTGAGTCCTCTCAATCGTGGACGTGGCGCGAGTGACTACGGCGGGATTTACGGTGAACGCATCGTGAGCACGAATGATCCGCCGCGCGGCGTGATGATTCACGATCAAGCGATCCGCTTCCGTGACATCACGGATGGTACTGCAAGGACACTGATGATCTCGGAGGACGCGAACTTCCCGGATGGTCAGTGGATCAATGCCAAGAATCTGTTTGATCAGGCATTCTCTATCAATCGCGCGCCGAAGTTTGAGAATGACATCCGTAGCATGCATCCGCAGGGCGCGAACGGACTTTTTGCGGACGGATCCGTCAGCTTTCTAAATGAAAATATTGATCTGGAATTGCTGGCCGCGCTTTGCACGCGGAATGGCGATGAAAGAATTCCCGATATGGATCGATGAAACTCTCTTCATCGATGGAAATAACATGAAACTTCTGACTTTGAATCGTACTCTCGCGCGCCGACGTCTACTTGCTCAGCAATTGGAAGACAGGCGAATGTTGGCGGGTCCCTACGCGCCCGCAGCAGACGAAATGGGTAGCTCGGCAATCGGGAAAGACGATCCAGCAATCGTGGCTTGGGCGACCGCAGTGGTGGATTATTCTGCTGGTCCCGAAGTAGATGCTGAGTTTCAAACGCCCTTGAAATCGCTTGGCCCAGCCGAAGGAGTGTCCGGCGAAGTGGTCTCGCTTGGTCGTGGTGGCCAGATCACTTTGGCCTTTGAGACGCCGATTCGTGACGGGTTGGGAGACGATTTTGCTGTATTCGAGAACGGTTTCAGCGATACGTTTCTGGAGCTTGGCTTTGTGGAGGTTTCATCCGATGGCGAGAACTTCATTCGGTTTCCGAACGATTCGCTAACCGCGTCTGCTGTTGGCCCCTTTGGGGCCGTTGATCCGACGGACATTCATAATCTCGCCGGAAAGTACCGGCAGGGTTTCGGTACACCGTTCGATTTGGAAGAGTTGGTTGATCCAAGTGGACAGTTGGATCGAACCAATGTCACCCATGTGCGACTGATCGATATCGTTGGCGATGGCAACACGACGGACACGAGTGGGGATGCCATCTTCGATCCTTCTCCAACCACGGGAAGCGCGGGCTTGGATGTCGATGCGGTTGGCGTTCTGCACCAGTCCGAGTCTTCTCGCGACGTGATTGGATTCGAGGATGTGGGAGGGACTTTGTCGCCTCAGTCAGCGTTCAATGGTCCTGTTGTTGGTGGTTCGATGATCACCGGGCCTTTCGATGACACTGTGGTCGTCGGCGAATTTGGTAGTGAGGACCTGACGTTTAACAACGCCTACTCCATCGACTTTGGTTCATGGAACGGATGGGCCTACTCGAATGCGACCAACACGACGACCGCAGGTTTCACCAATCAGTTCAGCTCCTTTTCTGGCGGTGGTGCAGGTGGTTCTTCAACGTTCGGAATCGGATTCCCGGATCAAGGTGGTTTCTTTGAGCTCCCTTCGATCAAACGAGCAGCCGACGACCCAAGGTTGTTCGAGTCTCTGGCAGTAACAAACACGACCTACGCTGCGCTTTCAATGCGAGATGGTGATTCGTTCGCGAAAAAGTTTGGGGGCACCAGTGGCGACGACCCCGATTTCTTGCTGCTGACAGTGACGGGCAAGGATGCAAATGATGCCACGATTGGCACGATCGATTTCTACTTGGCGGACTATCGACCCAGCGACAATGCCTTGGACTACATCGTTGATCAATGGAGCGAAATCGATTTGAGTTCGATCGCGAACGCACGCGAGTTGGAGCTGTCGATCAGCTCATCCGACGTGGGGCCGTTTGGAATCAACACACCTGCTTATGTTGCGGTTGACGACATCACGCTGGTCACTCCTGCTTTGCCGGTCGATCTCTCCAAACGCGAAGTGATGGAATCGGACGGAGACGATGCGGTCACCGTTCGGATCAGCAGGGCAGACGCCGACACGACTTCGGCGATCACGGTCAATTTGGCTGCGGTCGACTCCAGCATCGCCAACGTTCCAACCTCCGTTACGATTTCTGCGGGCCAGAGCTTTGTGGAGTTTTCGATTGATGTGTTGGATGACTCCGTCGTCGACGGTGATCAACAAATCGTCGTCGAAGCGACGGCCAACGGGTACGTTCCTTCGCAGCGTACTCTGACGATCCTGGATGACGACGCGGACTCGCTGAGTCTAGTCGTGGATCAAAACTTCTTGAATGAAGCAAGTTCGATGATGGCGACCGTTACGAGAAATGCTGCTGATCTGAGCGAGCCACTCACGATCCAGCTACTGTCCGCCGA
Source organism: Rubripirellula sp. (assembly GCA_045110715.1). GTDB lineage: Bacteria > Planctomycetota > Planctomycetia > Pirellulales > Pirellulaceae > Rubripirellula. Next base: position 44,259 of record JBGCGI010000119.1, on the reverse strand, counting down.
TACCGCCCTGCTCTCTTTTGACTCGACGGTGATCATTGCTGCAGGGCAGGCTTCGCAAATGTTCGCTGTCTCGGCAGTCGACGACTCTTTCGACCGAGAAAACGTGAACGTGAGTTTGACGGCGGCAGCGGTTGATTTTGTGGGAGCGGAAGTGGCGTTCGATGTGATCGACAATGATGTGCCCGCAATCTTGGTTGAGGCGTCTCAGGCACGTCTTTCGGAGTCCGATGCAAACCCAAGCGTCACTTTCGAGGATGTTGGTGCTCGCTTGGGACCGGACTCGTTCTACAACGGAAATGATCTAGCAGGTGGATTCACGAGCGCGGGTCTGACCTTCAACAATGAATTCAATTCAATGTTTGGCAGCTGGTCTGGTTGGTCCTATTCCAATACTGACGACACCACGACGCCTGGCTTTGGCAATCAATACAGTGCGTTTCCAGGCCAGGGAGCGCTCGGAAGCGATACCTACGGAATTGCTTCTGCATTCACGACGCCAACGATCACGCGAGAGGAATCGTCAGCTGGTTTTGAATCGATTGCAGTCACGAATACAACCTATGCCGCTCTGTCGATGATGCAAGGCGACGATTTCGCCAAGCAGTTTGGGGGCGTCAGTGGTGATGATCCGGATTTCTTCTTGCTGACAATTGACGGCGTGGACGAAAACGATGCATCCATTGGCACGATTGATTTTTATCTGGCCGATTTCCGATTTGCGGACAACAGCATGGACTACATCGTCGACGAATGGACGACGGTGGATCTGTCATCGATCGCCGATGCGCGGGAATTGCGGTTCTCGCTTTCATCTTCGGATGTCGGAACGTTTGGGATGAACACGCCGGCCTACTTTGCAGCCGATAACGTGACACTTGATGAGTCCGGTACTGTTGAACGAACGATTTCGGTTCAGCGAAACACAGAAGACGTCAGTGGCGATGTCTTGGTCCAGTTGGGTGGCAGCGATCCTGGTGAATTGACACTGCCGATGACGGTGAACATTCCGGATGGCCAGGCGTCCGTTGAGGTGCCGTTGTCGGTGATCAACGACGCACTTGTTGATGGCGATCAACAGGTCATTATCACGGCAACCGCTACCGGTTTTGTCGCCGGTTCAACGTCGATCACCGTTGCTGATGATGACGCTGCGTCGCTTCGGATCACCGTGCTGACTCCGGATGTCGATGAGGGAAGCGGTGCCGGTCGAGCAGTCGTTCATCGCAATGTTCTCGATACGACAGCGTCTTTGTCCGTTGATCTTTCGGCGAGCGTTCAGGATGCGTTGAGCATTGACAGCCCGGTTGTGATCCCGGCTGGATCGCGTTCGATCGAGTTCGGGTTTTCGACGGTAGATAATGAGTTGGTGGAGGAGGACCAAACAGTCGTGATCACAGCAAGTGCCGTTGGCTTTGGTTCTGACAAAAGTACGGTGCTGGTCATCAATGATGATGTTGTACCACCTTCGTTGAGCTTGTCGATTGACGTGGTTGCGTTAGGCGAGAGTGATTCCGCGCCGACGGTGATGCTGGAAGATATCGGCGCGACACTCGCGAATGAATCGTTCTACAACGGCGCCGATCTGGCAGGTGGGTTTCGCTCTGGTGAGGCCCATTTTAGCAATTCCTTCAATCCGGATTTCGGGAGCTGGGGCGGATGGTCGGCGTCCAATTCGACTGATACGACAACACCTGGTTTCATGAACCAGTACAGTTCGATCGCTGGTGCGGGTGCAGGTGGATCAGCCAGCTATGCCGTCGCGAGTGCCTTCGCTGGTGGAACCGTTCCGACGATCACCATCCAGAATCCAACAAGCGGCCAGGCAATTCAGTCGCTGATGGTGACCAACACAACTTATGCGGCTCTGTCGATGCGAGACGGTGATAGCTTCGCGAAGAAGTTCGGCGGCGAGTCCGGTGATGATCCGGACTTCTTTTTGCTAACGATCGATGGTCTCGACCAGTCGGGGCAGCGAGTGGGTTCAGTCGAGTTTTACTTAGCGGACTTTCGGTTCGAGGACAATTCGCAGGACTACATTGTCGACTCTTGGTCAAGCGTGGACGTTTCTTCTTTGACGGAAGCTACGAGTTTGCAGTTCTCTTTGAGTTCTTCCGACGTTGGTGATTTTGGCATGAATACGCCCGCCTACTTTGCTGTCGATGACGTTGTTCTTTCGGACAGCAATCCCGTCGTTGCAACAGGTACTGTCACCCGAGACGATACTGACTTGAGCGAACCTCTACTTGTCAGCGTTACTAGCAGCGATCCCACCGAAGCGACCGTTCCGAGAACTGTGCTGATACCGGTGGATGCAGCCTCCGGCACCTTCTCGATTCACGCCGTCGACGATGCTCTGGTTGATGGAACTCAGGATGTTGAAATCGTGGTTGCTGCCAGCACTCATGTCAATGGAATGCAGAATTTGGCAATTGCGGATGACGACATTGAAAAGTTAACGTTGTCCGTGTCGGCCGATCAGGTTTTCGAGTCTGGCGATGATCAAACGGCGGACTTGGTGATTCATCGCAACGTGGCGGACGTTGAGTCTGCACTGATCGTTTCGCTCGAAGGCAGTGGCCTGCAACTGCCGGAGACCGCGACAATTCCCGCTGGTTCAACTGCGGTGGTTGTTCAGGTCAGCGCGATTGATAATGCAACGCGAGACGGCGTTCGATCGGTTTTCATTGACGGCGAGGCGGAAGGATTTGCCGCTGGGGTGGCGGCGTTGACGATCCATGATGACGAAGTGTCAGGTCTTGTCGTTGTTGAATCGGACGAATCGACAAGTGTCAGTGAGCAGTTGGGGACCGACACCTTCACCGTTGCGCTGTCGGTAATGCCACTTGGCGACGTGGCGATTGCAGTTGTCCCGGCGTCGGATGAGATCGCCGTCGAGCAACAACGCGTTTCGTTCACACCACAGAATTGGAACCAGCCGCAAGTAGTGACGGTTCAAGGTCAGCCCGATTTGAAAATTGATGGGGAGTCGCTCGGGGTGAACCTTGAAGTGATTGTCGGTGAGTCAGATGCCCTTTTCGCTGAGTTGGCGTCGGTTTCCGTCTCGGTCTCCGTGGAAGACTATCAACCAGATTTGGTGAGTCTGAGACCTGATGGGATGGAGGCCGTGTTGGTTGAGTTTTCCTCCGGGATTGAGTTTCAACGCTCCACAATCGAAGGTATCCGCGTTGTCGGAAACGAACTGACGCAGGGGATCTCAATCAACGACTTGAACCAGGTGATTGGCCCGATTCATGTTGACGCGGCAGGCGGAGACGACAACGTGGCTTTGTTTGGCACGGTGTTTACGTCGCTCTCAGGTGGAGACGGTCACGATCGTCTGACTTTGGCCATGAGCGAGGCCGTTGAGCTCGTTTCATTGCTGCGTGATCGAGTAACCAGTTTCGAGGAGTTGGATATCACCAATGAAATATTGCTAAGCGTCGACACCGCGAATCTGGATTCGATCGCCAGGCAAGACGGCACGCTGCAGATTCGTATCAACGGCGATCAAGAGATAGACTTTATCGGGGAGGGCATTCAGCTCGATCCGATCATGGTTGGCCACGAGTTCGCACAAGTCTTGCAGTTTGGTGACGTTCGCGTTCACTTGCTGAGCGGTCGACCGTGGCAAAACCTACTGAGCAAGTACGACGTTGATCAAAGCGGTAGCGTGACCGTTTTGGACGCCCTTGTGATCGTCAACCGCTTGGCCGGACTCGATACACCAGATCTTGTCGCGATCAGTGAACTAAGTGATTTCACGGGCGACTACTACGACGTTACTGGCGACAACCGAGTTTCTGCATTGGACGCCTTACGCGTGATCAATGAGGTTGGTCGCCAAAGACTGGTCAGTGAGAGTGAATGGGTTGCACCAAGGAAGGACGAAGATCCCACACGATTCGCGAGTCGATCAGACTACTTTGATCATGCAATTGGGCAGATGTTCTAGCAGCCTTGCACGGCGCAATAAGGATCCTTGCGTCGCTAAACCCAGTGGGATCCTTCTTCATCAGGAGCTTCATCGGCGTCGAGAAACTCCAAGTGGTCCTTGTCAAAGAACCGCCCTAGCAGAGCGCGAACTGGCACAAGCAACGCAATGAAAATCGGAAACAAAATGCGTACCGGCTCGTAGGGGCTGACGTTGATCACGCACAGTACGACGAGGCAAATGAACTGAACCAGTGTGAACAAGTGGATGGTTCGCGTTGGAACCCGTCGAGTGTAGTGATTGATTGGGTAGAGCGCGGAGTCCATGAAGAGGTAACCCAATCGCTCGATGAACTGAATTCCTCGGAGGGAAACGAATCCCATGAACAGGAAAATCCCGTAGAGAGTGGCCATCGGAACGTATTGAAGCAGCGGAAGCACCAGCAAGGTACCGGCAATCATCAAGTGAATCGCGACTCCGGTGACTCGGTTCTCGAGTACATGAATGATCTCGTCCTGCTTGTTTCCGCCGTCGACGACATCTTCGGCAGCGGCTAGCGATCGCACGTGGGCGAGCGAGCGGACAGTGGCTGCGACCATCCAAGGCCAGCCGAACAAAGAGCAGAGGCCTACCAGTCCACCAATGACCGCCAAGTCCAAATGGTAGGACTCACCCTTGGTCAGTTTGTTCTCAGGGCTGTTCACCAACCGAGCGGTGATATTCTGGGAGAGAAAGATCAGCACCGTCGCCAACAACGCTGGCCCAGCAGCCGCAAACTTAATCCATAGCGGAACGCTCCAGAGATCGACGAACAACGAACTCGAGGCTGTTTCCTCGCCTGTCACGCCGCCAACGGAAAGTGTATCGAGAGTGCTTGCATCACCTAACCACCAAGCCACGGCAATCATGCAACCCAGTGCGATCGATGGACCAAAGTCAGCGAGGAACTCGCGCATCCATGGGAACAGATAGTTACTGCGACGAATGCCGGCCAATGTCATGGCGATATAAAAAGTGCCCACCGCAAGCACCAGTGACAGAAGTGCCTTTTCGACAGAGCCCTCGCTATGGCCTTCCTGGAAAGTCGCAACAATCGCTTGAACTGCTTTGTATATGAAGATCAGCGACATGAGTGCCGAGAAAATTTCATCGGTAAACCGAGTGAAATACTTCATCAGATTGCTGGCATTGGTAATCGAAAGGACGACTGTCATCAATGCCGTCCAAAGGCCAACCCATCCGTAGACACCGAGGAAGTTTTCTTGATGTCCAAGGTCACCACATAGCTGATAAAGAATGATTGTGAAAATCAGCAGTGGACCAATGCCGCCGATGATGATCAGCGGTTGCCCAGCAAGTAGCGCATAAATCAAGCCACAGACCGCGGTTGAGATTAGCATTTCCGGAGCACCAATGGCACCTCCGGTTTCCATTCCCATGAATCCGCCGAAAGTCACCGCGGGAGCGAGGCAGGCGAAGAACATGAAGAAGATTGAAGCGATCGACTTGCCGCGAAGCCCACACTTGAAATCATCGACGTAGTGTGGGATTCGTCTGGCAATGTCAGCTTTCAAACCGGCGAACAAATGAGGTGCTGATTGAAGCCCCTCCGTCACTTCGCGTGGCTTCGGTGCTGCAGCGAGCACGCTTCGATTGACGTGCCGCTCCATCGCGTCGAGTACGTCTTGCTGCGTTTTGGCATACGTTGTCTCGAAATGGAAGACATTGTCAGACATCAGTCGAGCAATCGACGACAGCGTGTCGAGATGTTGCCCGGTTTGTTCTGTCGAACCAACCATCAAGAAAATGAATCGAGTTGCGATGCCGTCTGGTGCGCCTAGGTTGGCAGCATGTTTGAGCCGGACGAAAACCATTGCGGGTTCCCTGATCGCGTCATCGTAGAGATGAGGAACCGCGCACGCATGTCCAAGTACCGTAGGTAGCGTCTTCTCACGCTCAAGGACTTCTCGGATCACCTTTGATTGAAGGTTTTCCGCAAGTCTTCCTGTTTGGACCAGGAACTCTACTGAGGCACGAACGATCTCCTCCATGTTGCGTGCATCTAGATTCAGCAGGCAACTACCTTCAGAAACGGAGCGGAACAAAAACTTCATACGCGATCGTCCCGGTCGAGTGACTTAAGTTGGCTATCGATGCCGCATTATGCATGAATCGCCAGGATAGTTCGATCCTGCTACGACTAGTTTGCAAATTATCGGTTATGTGCGATTGGAACAAAAATCACTCAAGTCATTCACGAGCCTCCAGCATCAGGCGGTAACAGAGGCATTCAGCTGCCATTGTCACTACAATCGTCAAGAGTCTTGTCTTTAATGTGAAGGCTTTGGTTTGTTGTCGAAGTGCCTTCGGCGAGCTTCTGGAAAGACCGATCAGTTCCAGAGACGTCACGCTTTGAACACGATGTTCACGAAATTTCTGACATGCGGGCCACGGATTCGGCTAACCAAAATGACTTCACGTACACGCCGCGATGTATTGAGGGCCACCGTTGCTTCGGTAATCGGTGCAACTGCGGCCGAATCCAAGGCTGATTTTACCCCTCTGCGGTCATTGCCCGTCGTTGTGAAGCGGGCGACTTCATACAAGAGCGGTTTCAAGAAGCGTGCGATCGCAGACTACGCCGCCAATATGCGGCCGTTCGGCGGGGCGTTGTCACAGCACGGTCGTCATCTCCTGCATCAGCCAGTTCGGCAGAATACCGCTTGTGATTTTGATGTCGTGATCATTGGTTCTGGATACGGTGCCTCCATTTGTGCTGCTCGCTTGGCTCAGGCAAAACGTGACAACGTCAGGATCGCGGTTCTCGAGCGTGGGCGGGAGTGGATTCCCGGAACTTTCGGCGACACGTTCCTGCAAACCAGTCGGGAATCCCGATTTCAAATGCTGGGACCGAAGAAGGGAGAAATCGACAATCCCGTCGGGTTGGTGAATGTGATGCAGAACGATGAAGTCAACGTGCTCTCTGGTAGCGGGCTCGGTGGATCATCATTGATCAATGCGAATGTGGCGATTCAACCGGATCAAGATTGTTTCAATCAGACCAAATGGCCACAGGCACTAAGAGATCGGGTGGTCTTAGAACCTTACTATGATCTGGCTTCTCAAGAGCTTGGTGTGCAACCGGAGAAAGAAGACGCTAGTCCGAAGGCGAAGTCGCAGCGTCTTGCAGCAGAAAAGTTAACTTCCTGTGGCGCTCACTTCGAGTCAGCGTCGCTAACAATCACACGCGGAGCGCCAGACGAGGCGATTGTGAATCGGCAAGGGTTGCTGCAGCGCCCGTGCATTGATTGCGGCGACTGCAATTCAGGATGTAACGTCGGTGCGAAGAACACCTTGGCGATGAACTACCTGCCGGTGGCAAGGCGTCACGGTGCGGAACTCTATACGCATACTGAAGTCGTTCGCGTTGAGAAGCTCGATGGGCACTATCGGATTCATTTCAAAAACTACCTCCCCAGTCGGCACGGGAAGTACAAGGCCGTTTGTGGCAGCATCTCCAGTCGCATCGTGATCTTGGGGGCTGGCAGTATCGGTAGCAGCGAAATTCTACTGAGGAGCCAAGGGTGTGGAATGGAGCTTTCCCAACGTGTTGGTCATCAGTGGACAATGAACGGCGACGCTTTGGGGTTCGTCCGAAAGAGTCAGTACCTGACGGGATCTGCTGGCTTGGGTGCCTATGGTCGCAAAGGACTTCCCGTCGGGCCGACGATTCAAACGAATTTGACTTACCCTGAGCGAGAGTTGGCCAAGCGTATTCTGATTCAGGATGGAACGGTAACACGAGCCTATGCAAATATTCTTGGCGCCTTGATGGTGGACCTGGATTTCGACAGCACACTGATCATGTTGGGCATGGGGCATGATGGAGCCAACGGGCGTGTGACTTTGGGGAAAGATGGCCTCGGCAGCGTTAAATGGCCTGGGCTGATGAAAAGTCCCTACAGAAAGTTGATTCGCAGCGAGTTTGCGAAAGTCGCCAAGGCCCACGGAGGCGAATACAAGTACTTGAGGCTATTCGGTGACAACTTTATCACCGTTCATCCACTGGGCGGATGCGCAATGGCTGACGACCCAAACGATGGAGTTGTCGATGATCGAGGCCGCGTTTTTGATGGAAGGTTTGGCGGCATGGTAGAAGCGAGCAACTCACCTCAGTTGCTAGGCGTTGCATCAGGAGCAGCCGTCCATCAGGGGCTCTACGTGGCTGATGGTTCAGTGATTCCAACATCCATTGGTTGCAACCCCTTGTTGACGATTTCAGCTCTGTCCGAGCGGATCGCCGACGGAATTCTATCTAACCCAGTTTACGGCGATCTATTCGGGCCGATTCGAAACGTGGCATAGTGCGCGTCAGGACTTAGTCTTCTGTTCCGACCAGCAAATCGTCTTCCAAGGCTTCATCACTGTCTTCATCCTCGTCGTTGGTGAAGAGCTTTTCGACGCTTGGGACATCCTCGCTAGATCTTACTGGTGCGAGCTCTTTGAATTCACGCAGTTCCAGTAGTTCGTCGCGGACTTGGTTGAATAGATCAGCCAGTTCCATCCAGTAATCGCCATCTCGAAAACTAAGGGCATAGGCGGGCTCGCCTTTCGCGAGTCTCTCCATTTCGCGTCGCAAGCGAAAGACTGGACCTGCGAATCGGTTGGTCAGCGTTAGCAGGTCGTAGGCAATGACGGGCGTGAGTATGATCAGCCCTGGTGCCCAGTAGACTGCCTCATCAAGGCAAAGCAGGATGGTCTCATACAGCTTGGCATCAGGGTTGTCTGCGGAACTGGTGAAGAACATGATCACCATGAAATAGACAACGCAGCAAACGCTGTAGAGAACCGTTCTTTGAAGAACAGCACCCTGCACGTCTTTGTCGATCATCAACTGTTGACGAAGTGGCAGCGCCTGGTTGCTCATGGATGTTTCCCCGCTGCTGGGCGCTAACTTGGTCACCGCCTGCCTGCGTTAGTTGCCAAAGGCTCCTGAGATCGCATTGGCGGAGGTGTTGAAACTCTCGGCGGTGTTATTCGCTAGAAAGCTGACGGATGCAAAGCAAACACCGATAATCATCGCCAGCATCACCGCATATTCAACGGCGGTGGGGCCGTCTTCTTCGGCGAGAAAGTCAACAATCGCTTTTCGAGTGGATGGTTTGATCATGTGAATCGCTCACACACTGTCTTGATGATTCTTGGCCGGATCTGGAGAGTTTCCTATCCAGTTTTGGACTCCAATAGTCCCTGATAAGGAAACTTTAGGGCGCTTTGATGCGTATGGCTGGGGATACGGGGCATGGGGTGGGCTAAATCTTCTCTATAGTGGGTGTTTTGCGGGGTAAGTGGTTTGTAATGGTCGTGGCGCCGGTTCCTCGTTCCGACAGCTTTGTTAGTCTATGAATTCCTCCTGCCATCCTGCACATTCAATCTGATTCATGCTTGGTCCGATCTTTTCCCGCGAAGCAACGGTGGTCCCCAAACGCCCCAAGACGTATCTGATGCGGGGCGTCTATGTGTTGTCGCTGTTCTTGTTGCTGTGCACGGGATATCTCGTGCTGGATGGATCTCGATCTTTGGCCACCAGTAGTGATTCAGCGCGGTTTGGCGGTTGGATGTTTACGCTGCTGGCCCCATTTCAGCTGCTGGTGTTGGCGAGTTTGGCTGCTGTCGGAGCGGCAAGTAGCGTCGCACAAGAGAAAGATCGCCGAACACTGATCCTACTGCTGATGACGCGGTTGTCAGGTTTCGAAGTGGTGGTCGGGAAGTTAACGGCAACCCTCTTGGCACCTCTTTCGATGTTGTTGTGTGCTCTGCCCTTGTTCCTGACGTTGCCGCTTCTTGGTGGTGTTTCGCCTCAACAGGTAATCGGAGTCTTCGTCGTGACTGCGGCCACGATCCTGCTCGCTGGTAGCGTCGGTACGGTGGTCGGCATGTGGCGTGAGAAAACTTTTCAAGCGATCGCACTGACCGTGCTCGCGCTGCTGATGTACGTTGGTCTTGGCGAAATTGCTCGCGAGTTGTTTTCGGGGGGGCCCGAATCAGTGCGTCTAGCACTCAGCCCTCCTCGTGCCTTGTTCGCTGCAGCATCGCCCATGGCTAGCTTGTCTAGTGAGACGGCACTTGGTGTGGCCATGTTTGTCGTTGTCGCGCTGGTTTTGTCGCTGGTCGTACTATCCGTTGGTGTCGCCAGAGTTCGCATCTGGAATCCGTCTCGAGAATTAAAGCTGCGAGCCCCAGAACCTGAAAGCACCGAGGAAGCTTTGGAAACGGAATCTGTTCCAGCGAGTTGGAAAGCTCGAGCTCCACGTCGGGTTTGGGACAATCCCGTCCTTTGGAGAGAGATTTGTACCTGGGCCTACGGTCGGAAAATCGTTGTGATTCGCGCTGCGTTCGCGTTGTTCTTTGTGTTGATTGCTACGGTCCTGTACTTTCAGATTCAAAGTGGTGTGGCGATGGAACCCGGCGGCCGAATCGGCCGAGCGCTTCCCTCCGCTACATTGCCACTGGCCGCGCTTGGAGTGATCAGTCTCGTGCTGATCAATGCGTTGGCTGTGAACTCAGTCACCGGCGAACGTGATGGTTTGGCGCTTGATTTGCTGCTGGTGACAGACTTGAGCCCGCGTGAGTTTGTGTTTGGAAAGTTGTTGGGTGTCTTTTACGTTGGCAAGGAAATGATCTTGCTGCCGATCTTGTTGGTCCTCTATTTGACGTTCAACGGTGTCATCACCATCGAGAATACTGTGTTTGTCATTCTTGGTTCGATGATGCTCTATGTGTTTGTTTCGATGCTTGGTATTCACTCAGGACTAAGCTATGTTGCCAGCCGAACTGCGATTCTGGCAAGCCTCGGAACGGTCTTTTTTCTGTGCGTCGGAATCGCGATTTGCATGACGATCATGGTCAGCTTTCGTGGCGCGTTTCAGCTCCAGTTGGCTCCCTTCCTGGTCATGATTTTAGGGGGCGGCGCAGCCTTGTTCGCGTCTCTCGGTTGGCGGAACCCTTCGTCGGCAATCTTTGCTGCTTCCTTTGGTCTTCCTTTGGTGACCTTCTATGCAATCACACAATTCTTGCTGCAGATCGATCATTTCTATGTGATTGTGGCTTTGGGGGCGGGCTATCTCTTCACGACGGCCGCGATGATGATTCCGGCACTGAGTGAATTCGATGTGTCGTTAGAACGCGACCGTGGGGCTGGAGACGACGCTTGAATTTGCTGGGAGAAGCTTGGCTGTGGCTGCTGGCGATGGGCGTGCTGATTCTGTTCAGCGCGTTGTTCAGTGGTAGTGAAGCAGCTCTCTTTTCGCTGAACCATCGCGCTCGCGGTGGCCTACAGCGCGCTGGTTTGGGAGGTCGCACCGCAGCTCGACTACTTGAGAACCCCGAGCGTTTGCTGTCGGCGATTCTGTTTTGGAATTTGCTGATCAATATGACCTACTTTGCAATCGCAGCCATCATCGGCGCGAAATTGGAGACCGATGAATCGGCGGGGCGGTCTTCGGCCATTCTGTTCACAATACTGAGTCTGCTTGCGATCATCTTCTTCAGCGAAATGTTGCCGAAAAGCGTGGCTGTTTTGGCTCCACTTCGGCTCTCCGTTCTTGTCGGCCCACCGCTCTCCTTGGCCGTTCGATTGGTAAGCCCTGTGCTTCCATTGGTTTCTGTGACGAATCTGGCGGTCAGTCGATTGATCTGGCCCAACTTTCAACCGGAGCTTGAAATCGACCTCGCGGACATTGAGCGCGCGATCGAACTGGGGACTGACGATGCCGCACTGCTGCAAAGAGAAAAGTTGGCGATGCGCGGTCTCGTTGAAATGGCGGAAACACGGATCAGCGAGATCATGCGACCGCGCAACAAGTTGTGGATTTGCACGGATCCTTCTGACCGTTCGGTGATCGCAGGAGGTATGTCGCCAAGCGGATACCTGATGGTTGCCGACGATGAGGGAATGATCGTGAAGGCGATTGGCATTCGAATGCTGCGACCAAGCCAGTTCGATGACTTGGAGAACGCTTGTGAACCGGTGATTTACGTTCCCTGGTCTGCATTGGCTTCGCAAGTCTTAGATCAGTTGAACGACGAAAATCGTTCCGTCGCTGTTGTTGTGAATGAGTTTGGGGAACTCGTTGGTGCTGCGACCATCGATGGGATTTTGCGGCAAACATTAGCGCCTGAGCATCAAGATGTGTTCTTGGGAGAGGTTGCCATTCAAGCGATTGAGCCTGATGTCTATCGGGCGTCTGGCACCGCCAGTATTCGGTCACTGGCAAAGCAACTGAGTTTTAACTTTTCGATCGAGGGAATCACAACGATTGCGGGTTACCTGCAGCGGCACAACGAACGCCTGCCACGTCTGGGAGACTCTGCACCGCTGGGCGATTTCGTGCTGACGGTGATAGAGCAAGACGCTGATGTCGTTTGGATCGACGTGCGAAAGCAAGAGTCCAATACAGAGGAAGATGCATGATTGTCGCCTGCATCTTGTTTTTGATTGGACTGTGTCTGAGTGCTTTCTTTAGCGGAAGTGAAACGGGACTTTACCGCGTGTCACGCACTCGATTGGTTCTTGATGGTTTGAGTGGGTCGCGTGCCGCGAAAGGTGTCGTGTGGCTGTTGAATCATCCTGCGATCTTTATCGGTACCACACTGGTTGGAAACAATCTCGCCAACTACGTCACGAGTTTTTCGATCGTGCTGGGCGTAGCTGCTATCTATGGTTCCGGTTCCAGTGCTGACCTCATCGCACCGATGCTGATGACACCCGTTGTTTTTGTGTTTGGCGAGTTGTTGCCGAAATACTTGTTTTATCATGCGCCTTATCGGCTGATCACAGCGACGCGCCCGTTTCTGCTTGCTGCTGCAATTCTGTTTGCCCCCGTGTCGCTGTTTCTGGGGATGCTTGGCCGTGTGTTGCAGAGGATCACGGGCCAAACGCCGTTTCGATTGCGGCTTGCGATGGCCCGTGGAGAACTGGATCAAGTACTTCGGCATGGGCACGAAGCGGGGATCTTAGCGGAAGGCCAGCGGTCAATGGCTCAGCGACTATTCGAGGTCGGCAATCAGACGGCGATTTCATTCGGCGTTCCGGGGGATCGCCTGGCGGTAGTCGATTCGCCGGTGGATGTTGCGGAGGCGCGGCACAAAGCGAGGCGACAAAATCATCCGATCGTGCTGGTACAGAATGCTGGAAGAATCGTTGGGTTCTTGTGGTACGCGGATCTTTGTATCCGTGAACCTAGCCTCGAATTGAAACCCGTGATCCGCGGTCAGGTTGCCGATCGGCACTTGCATGTGCTGTTGCGACTCTACGACGCCAGCAGTGATGTTGCGGTCTTGTTTGATGAGTCTGGTGTCGCGCGAAGCGTGGTCACCAGGCGTCAGCTTCTGCAGCCGTTGATCAAGTAGAGAGGTCGGTTTCCGAACGCAGGCGATCGTTAGGCTTGCTTGCTGTAGCCCAAGCTGGTCAACACCTTCAGCATTTCGTCGCAGGTGATGTATCGACGATGAAACTCAGCTTTGTAACGGTCGATGGCAAGTGCGAGTTCTCGGCCATCTTCGGTAAGACCTTGATGGGAACTGCCGAACTGGCGGCGCTCAGAGGCACCTAGTGAGTCACCACTCTGTCGGCGATCAACGAATTGGTCGCTGTTAGGCTCTGTCTCTGATTGGCTTGTCCCCACCACCAATTGAGGTGCGGAGGAGGTAGGAGAGAGATTGGGCAATGACATCGGTTTGCTCTCGAAGATGAGGGGTGAAACGCAAATTGCGGTACCCGTGCGGATGTACTCAAAAAAGCCTAGCTTACGATCCGACTTCGTGTGGCCAAGTTGATATCGCTTTCTAAGTGGAACGAGCGTGCTATCGCCCGCACAACCGTTGTGACCGAACCTCGAGTGCCGATTGGGTTATCAGCGACGATCGACGTTGTTGATCGTGGGTTCTTTTGCCAGTCGCTCGGACTGTGCTTGCAGTTGCACGATTCTCTCGTCGGAAAGCGAGTCAGGGTCAAGCTGCATCGCTATCTGCAATGATGCACGGGCTTGCTCGGCGTCACCTCTCTCGAGCGACAGTGATGCCATTTCCAAGTGCGGTTCTGAGTTCATTGGATCCTTGACAGAAGCACGAACAAATGACCGTCGTGCTTCATCGGGGCGTCCGAGCTGACGCATTGCGATCCCCTGTAGCAGATCAACTCGTGCGGGCGCTTCCTCGGTGCCCACACCGTCCTGCAGTCGATCCAAAGTTGCCAGCAATCGATCGTACCTTTGTTCAATGCGATAGATTTCGGCGGCCTGCAGCTGTACTGCTGGATAGTCGGGCTGTAGTGCGAGGGCACGGTGATAGGCTGCCAGCGCGTCAGCAGATTTGCCAACCGCTTGCAGGCAGTCCCCGCGAAGAGCCCACGCTTCGGCGGAGTCTCTCTTGAGTTCCAACGCCCACGTGCTGTGTTTGTCTGCGTCCTTCAACCGCCCCAGTTCCAAATACATCCGGCCAAGCCGTTGCACGAATTTTGGATCGCCAGCACTCAGACGCACCGCTTGTTCCATATGGTCGATGGCGCGTTCGCGATCCTTTCGATTCCAGTAAGACTCGGCGAGTCCCCAGTGAGCGCGGTCATCGGCCTTCGAGACGTCCAGGGCATCGGTGAACAGGTTCTCCGCGATTTCCCATTCTCCGTCGTGCATCGCTTGAAAACCCTGCCCAGAGAGTCGGCGGGCAGCGATGGACTGACGGCTCTCTCCAATTCGACGGATCGCGCGACACCCCGTCTCTGCGAAGGCAATCATCGCAAGCAGCAGGCAGGTTACGCGAATGCCAGGCATCATGCTTGGGGCAACGAAATGGAGAAAGGAGTCATGTCGGTTGACCCTGTTCGTAGCAAATTATGCAGGGATTCCGCAACGCGAAGACTCGGCGACTTGGCTAACGGAGCATTTTCAGACAAGATGAAAACGAAATCGCATCATCTTGCCCATATTCCAATCACTCACCATGCCTGCTCCCTTCGAATCCTCTCATCTCAAGTTTCTCTATCCAGACAACTGGAAGCTTCTGGAACGAAGTGAGGAAGAGGGCACCGATGGTCTGACTTTGGAGCTTCCCACAGGCGGCTTCTTCAGTCTCGAACTGGAACGTGAGGGGCAGTTGGAGGATGAGGTGATCGAAGAGGTCTTTGATTCCATTCAGAAAGACTACGGAGACGTCGAACGGGAAGAATCCGAAGATGACGTGCCCATGGGGGAACGATTGATTGACTTTCGATTCTTCTATCTCGATCTGGTGATCGTTTCTCGGTTGATGATCCTGAAAGTCGGTGACGCAACTTACATACTGCAGTTGCAGGCAGAGAGCCGTGACTTTGAGGCCAACGAGCTTGTTTTGGCTGCGATTCTCAAGCAAATCCGCGAAGCATAGAGTCGAGGTTCAAACCAAGTCCTGTTTGCGTTTTTTGCGGCGGTTCTTTCCGCATTCGCGGCAGACGCCTTGGATGATCATTCGATGCCCACTGACGCGAAACCCCATGTCATTGGCGACTTCGTCTCGAATTGATGTCAGCGATTCACTCTGAAACTCGAACAGTTTTCTGCAGCGAGTGCAATAAAGGTGGTCGTGCTGGGGGTAGCCGTAGTCGAACTCATAGACGGTTCTGCCATCGAGTTGAAAACTCTTTAGCAAACCTGCGTCAACGAATTCTCGTAGCGTTCGGTAGACCGTTGCAGCACTGACGTAGTTCTGTTGGCCGCGCCGAGGCAGCCGGTCAATCAACTCGTCGGCGTCAAAATGATCGTGCTCTTCGAACACCGCCTCAATCAGAAACTTGCGCTGGCTGGTCTGCCTTAGTCCGCGCGTCTGACAGTACTCCTCGAATCGCTCCTGTGGGGAAAGCGAGACATTCAGTCTTTCAAGAGGCTCGGAAGAAGACACGTGTGATTCGCGGATGGAGGTGTTGAATGCAACCAGAGACATGATGAATGCTGCAGAGTCGGATCCGCCAATCGACGTATCTGAAAATCGGCAGCACTCGTATTCTATCTCGAAGCGCGGCTGACGCACCTGCCAAGCTGCCGCAGACCCACGAAATGCGAATGCGGCGACTCCCTGGCCTGATCAGCTAGGCGAGTTGGTCCAGCAACCGATCCAGTGCGGCATCCAGCTTTTCTGGTGTCTCGTAGCTTCCCTCGGAAATCTGCCGCCGAATGTCAGCGACACGGTCAATCCGGATTTCTCCGCCTCCAGCCACTTGGCTGGTCGCATCGAGTCGGTTGACTCCGCCGGATAAATCCAGCTGATCAACGGGGGCGCCTGATGGCTTGGGAGCCACTTCGGCTGGCTGCTGAGGCTGAGCGCGCTGAGCAGGTGAGTTCGGTTGCGTAGTCGAAACCCGATAAGGGCCGTAGATCTGCATCGTCAAATTGCTCCCATTTGGGACTGGAACTGTCCATTTAATCTCGGCTGTGTCAGAGACACGGTCCTGTCGAGATAAATGGGTGCGAAAGCGCAAGCTGACCGGACCCAGACCATCAGAACCCTCCTGGATTTGATGATTAGGTCGTTTCCGCGTCGGTCATAAACGCCGCATTCCTTGTCCCGGGATGCAATCCGTAAGCGAAAAGAGACTTTTCAGCGTGTAGCGGGCGGTAACAGTAAAGCTATCGACCGTTTTACCCGCCAATCTTCAGTCGTTCTTGCCAAAACAGACTTCAAACAGGGATTTGGAACACTTCGGACACTAACAAAGCCGTGAAACAAGCGGCAAGAGCAAATTGGCAGTCTGGTGCCCGGAGTTTCACCAAAGCCGCAAGACGCTGACCAGGTTGTGACTTTGATCGGTCCAAAGCGGCGCCCCATCGAGTTCGCTATTGCTAGCAGGCCGTGCCGCTTCCATCTTTTCGTGGTCCCAAAGCGGATTTTCCAATTCGGCCAGCAGCATCCAGGTCGCATGCTGGGTTCCCGCTTTGTGATCACCCCTACTTCGGATCACGCGACTTTCCAAGCTAGCATCGTGACCCAATCGATGTACCAGCGGCACGAGGTCCAGATGATTATTGGAAACGTGAATCGCCAGGACTCCGTCCTTCGCCAATCGTTGGCGGTAGAGCCCGATTGCCTCGCGGGTCAGTAAGTGAGCCGGAATGGCGTCGCTGCTAAAAGCGTCCAACACAAGCAGGTCAAACTTCTCTGCCGACATTCTCTCCAGGACGAGCCGGCCATCACCGAGATGGGACTGGACCGCGGCAGGAGTATCGCTCAAGAACGTGAAGTGTTTGTTGGCGATGTCGACAACGGCAGGATTGATTTCGATCATGTCGAAGCGATCGTTCTCGCGGCCATAAGTGGCCAATACACCACAGCCGAGCCCGACCACGCCGATCCGCAGTTCGGATCTGTGTTGCTGGCGTGCTGTAATGGTAAGCCCGATTCCGCTTTGGCGACCGTAGTAGGTTGTCGGTTCAGCTGAACGATCACCTGACAATTGCATGCCATGAATCGTGCTCCCATGAACGAGTCGCACACCCTGCTGATCTCGCAATACTTGCAGGACTCCAAAGAAGTTTCGTTCCGAAGCGATGGTTTCGTCTTGAGGAGCAAACGCGATCGCTAACATTGGTGCGACCATCAGCATGATCGCGGCGAACTTCAATCGATAGGCAGCGGACCAGTCATACTCGGTTCGAATCCAACCACGGCAGGCAAAGAACATCATGAAGGCCAAGGCCGATACGAGCGCGAGTGAAAATGGCACTTCGATATGGGTGGTGAGCAGAGCGGGGCAAAGGATCGCCACAATCACGCCTCCGATCGCGCCTCCGGCAGACAGCAGCATGTAGTACTGCGTCAGCAGGGACGACTGAGGTTTCAACCGAGCGACTTCGCCGTGGCATAGCAGGCACACGCCAAGCAACATCAGCATGTAGCTGGACGCTTCAGCGATCAATTGAACAGAACCCGGTAAGAGTTCTTTCCCTTGAATCGCCAGGATCGTGGCCAGGGTTGCGCCAGCAATCATTTTCGGTTTGTACCACTGTGGCGAGTCAAAGCAAACAATGAAGCTGACCAGATACAAACTCAGTGGCAGCACCCAAAGGAACGGAATCACTGCAACATCCTGGCAGACGTGGTTGGTTACAACCAGCAGCATCGTTGATGCCAAAGCCGGCAAAGCAATCCAGGAAGCACGGCGTTTCCAGGTGATGGGTTGGTTTTGATCTTCATGGGAGCCCGGGTTGGAACTCGGCGACGATGCTGATTTCGGTACTCGAAAAAGACCGATCGCTACCACACCTTGAACCAAGACAAATCCGCAAAACATCAAGGACCAAACGACCGATTGATTCGAGACCGAGAACACTGGTTCGAACAGGAACGGATAGCTGAGTAAAGCAACCAGCGATCCCGCGTTGGAAAGTGCATACAGACGATAAACGCGATCCGATTTGTCTCGATAGCTCAGCCATGCCTGCACCAGCGGGCCTGTGCTGGACAGCACAAAGTATGGCAGGCCAACATGAGCGGCTAGCATCCACAGCAAGTACATCGTTGGTGCTTCACTGCCGGAAGGCTTCCAAGCATCGGATGGCTCGATCGGCAACAGAAGGGCTGCCGAACAAAGCAATGTTAGGTGGATAACGCCTTGGATGGCCGGGCGAAAGAGCGTCCTCAGGAAATGAGCGTAAGCGTAGCCAGCGAATAGGAGTAGCTGGAAGAACAGCATGCACGTGGTCCAAACAGCCGGTGTTCCGCCAAACCACGGCAGCACGCACTTGCTGATCACCGGCTGAACTTGAAACACCAGGAAGGCGCCTAGCAACGTGGTCGCGGCAAACCAAAATATGGAATGGCCGCGCTGGGCCTCGGTTTGTAACTCCGCTCGCAGCGTCGTTTGTTGATCAGAGTAAGATAGTACCGGTTGTGTCGATTCTGTGGCCATGATTTTCCCGTGCAAGTGTGGACACCGAGAAAACCTAGGTCACAAGTATCGATGGCGATTGCGTGGGCCATCGGCTGCCTTCGGAATTATTGGGCAGCGAATCATCGGCTGACTGATCAGGTCGAACGCAAGACTTCGGCGAGACGCTCAATTTGATCCCAATGGTTGTACGCTTGCAGGGACACCCGCAGCAGGCCGCCCTCCGACCACTCGAATACTGGTACCTCAAACCGATGCTCGTGGAATAACTTCGATTGCAGAACGCTCGCATCCAGACCTCGGTTGATCGGTAACGATGCCATGCTTCCCAACATGGAGGAAGGAGCAGGAGCCTCGATTCGAAGAGCGGCACACAACGATTCTTGTGCTCGAACTGCCAACTCATGGTTGGATGACATCAACTCAGCGATTCCGCCAGGCATCAGAGAATTCAGAAAGTCGATCGCGGAGGGCATGGCCAACAGCGGAGTCGGATCGTAAGTGCCGACCCAATCAAACTCAGTAAGGAAACGAGATCGCCCTGCAGGACTGCGGTTTGCTCCATGACTGATTACGGTTGGACGGACCTCGTTCTGTAAGTCTGAACGTACATAAAGGAAGCCTGACGCCTTGGGACCGCATAGCCATTTGTGATGGTTGGCCGTGTAGTAGTCCGGTTTGAGTTCTGCCAAGTTTAGCGGCAACATGCCCAAGGCATGCGCCCCGTCAACAAGCACGCGAATGTCTCTCGCGTGACATCTCTCGATGATGTCCTTCAGTGGAAAGACCAAAGCCGTAGGGCTCGTCACATGATCAACAAGCAGCAGTCGGGTCCGCTGGTTGAAGGTCGATTCAATCGCTTCGACCACCTGTTCGCCAGTGGTGATAGGGAACGGAATTTTGGCGACGCGAACTTGTGCACCTGAGGCTTCTGCAGCAAACTGCAGCGCATTGCTACAGGCATTGTAACCGTGGTTCGTGCAGACCACTTCGTCACCCGCGTTGAGGGGCAGAGATCTGACGACTGCGTTCACACCGTCGGTCGCATTTCGGACAAAAGCTAAGTCCGTTGCCGAGGCGTGAACCAGTTTCGCGATTGCTTCACGCACGGCGTCTAGTTTGGATTCCAAGTCCCGTTCGGGCGCAAGGAATTGGATCGGGTCGAATTCCAGAGAATCGCGAAACTTGTGCTGAGCCTCTAGTACGATCGTGGGTGTCGCCCCAAACGAACCGTGGTTCAGAAAGTCGATCTGGGGATTCATCTGCCAATGGTCGGATAAATTCATCGAAACAGCTTCTGAGCTTTCCATTCGCAGATCAAGCCCTAGGGCTCGTTCACGCGGCAATTCTGTCTGCTATGTTGATCTCTCTCACTACCATTCTTGTTTTAGGATCGCAACGAAATGAATCGCCTGTTTCGACGTTTCTTGCTCGTGTCATTCATCACCACTGCCCTGCCCTTCTTTTTCGCGGGAAAGCTATCGGCGCAAGATGCCATGACACCAATGTTCACCAACAGTGACTTGAGCGGATGGGTACGCACCAACACACCAGCAGAAACATGGAAATTCGAGAACGACGTTTTGTATTGCACGGGCAAGCCCATCGGTGAGCTGCGAACTGAAAAGATGTATCAGAATTTCGTCATGGAAGTGGAATGGCGTCACATGGTCCCTCGGGGAAACGCCGGGATCTTTGTATGGGCCGACGATATCACCGCACGTGGCGTTCCGTTTCATCGAGGGATTGAGGTTCAGGTCTTGGAAAACGAGTACGGAAATACGAAGAGCCACACGACACACGGCGACATTTTCCCGATCCACGGGGCCAAGATGACGCCGATCAATGGTCGGGGGGGCAGTCGCGCTTTTCCAATCGAGAGTCGATCAAATCCAAGCACTCAGTGGAATCACTATCGCATTGAATGTCAGGACGGCGAAATCTCTTTGGCTGTCAATGGGAAAGTCGTCACTCGCGGAAAAGAGTGCATGCCAAGAAAAGGATACATCTGCCTCGAATCCGAGGGTGGAGTGGTCGAGTATCGCAATGTTCGAATCCAAGAGTTGCCGGGGCCCGATCTCCCGCCAGAGCAGGTCGCGATCGCGAATCGCGGGTACCGATCGCTTTACAGTGGACTGAATCTTGATGGTTGGCATGCAACCGATACCGCAAATTGGAAAGTGAAGGATTGGGTGCTGGCCTACGAAGGGAAGCAACCTGGTTCTTTGAAAACAACCGAAGAGTTCAGTGAATCAGGATTCGTCATCGATGTCCGCCTCAAGAATTCGGCGAGCGCTGCAGTCATTCAAGCTGGATCCATCGAAATCGATTTGCAGGCCGCCTCCATCAAGAGTCATCTGGTAAAGACCGGCAGTTGGAATCGAGTCGAGTTGATCCAACAAGATGGAAAGCAAACCCTCGAGATCAATGGCAATCAAATCGATGTGCCAATGCCACCGGGCCAGTCGAAAGGCAAATTGATTCTGCAACCGACCGGCCCGGTCGATTTCTGCAATCTGTACGCTTCCTAGCGTGCTCGGTCGGAACTGATTCGCTAGAAACTGCTCAGCGCGTACTTGTGGCTTAACAGTACGGCGGAGGTGTAGTGAAAGGCGACGTAGCCCAATACAGTGAGCCCGAATTCCGTGATCAAGTTGGAGCGTTTTCGCTTCGCCAGTTGACGACTGAGTAGAAGGAAGGGAGTGGCGCCGGCGAACCCACATAAGACCTTGCCCTAGTTCCTTCACCCAGAGGACAGGTGGGCCTGACTCTGGCCAACTGTCGGCCAGATTGATTTCTTCAGAATGAGCATCCCATTTCGGCCCGCGAATGTGAGGCCAGCCGACGCTTGTCATCGCTTCGGACTGAGAATTGGTCGCATGCTGGGGATCTTGCGACCATGCGACTGTCGGGAACAGCAAGAATGCCACTAGCTGTAGCCAAAAGCCAAAGCAATTGATTCGCTTTGCGTGGAATCGCAACGCATCTGTTTCGCGTGAATTCAAAACATCTTTGCGATACGTGAAACAAGGTAGAGAGAAGAGAGATTCAGCATAGCCGATGAACATCGGCAAAAGCGAACAGATTCCTATGGAGAGTTGCGACGGAATTGGTGTCGTGTTATCCCTACCAGTCGCCCGGGCAGTGAATGGATTTTGTCGTGGTAGAATGCTTTGCATTTCGCTGCCCAACACCTCTCGAAAGAACTACCTTTGTCAATCGTTCCTCCCCGTGACGAAGCATCCATTGCTGTTCGGCAGCGTGTGTATGTCGACGCAAGTCGAGCAGCCGGATGGGGACTCGGGGTCAATTTTTTGCTGGTAATCGCCAAGTTGGTGGGCGGGATTTTGACGGGTTCTGCGGCTTTGATCGCTGACGCGGTGAATTCGATTGGAGATGTCGCAAGTGCCCTTGCCGTTCGTGGGGCGCTGTCGGTCGCGCAGATCGAGGAAGATGACGATCATCCGTACGGACATACAAAAGCAGAATCAATTGCGGGTCTGTGCGTGGCGCTCTTGGTTACGTTCAGTGCTGGGCTGCTGGCGATGGAGACATTCAAACGATTCAACGGTGACCTAAAAGTACCCGCCATGATCGCTGGATTGATCGCCGGAATCTGTGGAATTGTGAAGGAGGTCGCCTATCGATACACGCTTCGCGTTGCAAATCGACTTGATTCTTCGGCGCTGAAGGCAGTTGCCTGGGATCATCGCAGCGACGCCCTGGGGTCAGCGGCTGTCGCCATTTCGTTGTTGGTCGCACCTTACTTGGGAACCGTTGGTCCCTACATTGATCCGATCGCAGCTCTCTGTGTCTGTTCAGCGCTGGTCTATACGGGGATCAAAATTTTTCGATCCACGGCTCGCGAGTTGATGGATCAACAAGCGGACGATCAGACAGTCGCACGGATCAGGGAGGTCGGAGAAAAAGTCGCAGGTGTCGAAGAAGTCGAGAAACTGCGCGTCCGCAAAAGCGGCCTTGAGTACTTCATCGAGATTCATGTGCAGGTTGACGGGAAACTGACCGTCGACGAGGGCCACCGAATCGGGCATGAGGTCAAAGATCTGTTGTTGATTGAAATGCCACGTGTGCGAGACGTGCATGTGCATATCGAGCCGTACGACGCAGAGCAGTAACGAAAAGGGCCAGCCGTTGTTGCCAACGACTGGCCCCATTTCATTCAATGTCGGTCAGGAAGATTCCTGCACGACGAATGCGTCAAGTCAATCGCACAGTGGGCAGTTGCAATCGCCGCAACTGCAGTCTTCGCCACTGCAGCATTCGCAGCCTTCCTCACACGCGCCAAAGGCACAGGCTTCGGCACTTGCCGAGCAAGCCCCATCCGCGGAACACGTCGATGCGGCGCAGTCGCAAGCATCACAACTGCAATCCCCACCCGCACAGCAGTCACAGTCGGCGACACATTGGCCACACAGGCAGCCAGGAGACGTGGCGGGCTGGCCAGTTGCTGGGGCTGACAGGCCGATCGCAACAACAGGAATGGCGACGTAGGCCAATAGGAGCATTCGAAACATACTTGTTTCCTCTTTCAAATCAGAATCATTGGATTAAACGAACGTCGTGAGTGACGCCTATTTCAGCCAACGACACAGATGCACGCAGTGATCCTGCGCCGAAAGAACCAGAACATTCGTTTCGACAACCACTCGCGCAACTCGCGATGGAGGAAACTCAAGGGACTTGCTGGCGACCCAATTCAGAGAAAGCGTTTTGTCTGTGGAACGATCGAATGCTTTTTTGGAATGCGAGTTGATCGCTTCAGGTAGGTCGCCACACGCATCGCTGCACTCGCAGCCATCAGAATCGCCAGAGAGAATGTTGCACGACGCGGAGTCCGCCAAGTCGGAGCAACCGTTTGTCAGCGTCGAGTGTTCGCTACAGCAGTTCGTGCTGCTACTACAGCAACCGGAGGATGCTTGGTCGTCGAATCCAAACAACACCGTTTGCTGACAGCAACAGTTTGCGACCGCAAAGACAGGCCAGGAGCTCATCGTCAGCGAAGCGAGCAGCGCTAGCCAAGTCGGTGTTCGATGAAATTTTCTGAGCGAGAACATGGGAGACTTTAGAATAGCGATTCGTCCATGTTATCCGCCAGTGCGATAGCGGGGAAACGGATTCCTCTTTCTACTGTACTTTCGCCAGTTCAGCCAACTGGACAGTTGATCTGCCTTGCTCTTTCTCCAAGTAGGCTCGGCCGAACTTTACGTTGACGTGATCCCATGGAAGCTTGTCCATCATTTCGTACTTTTCGTGAACCTGCTTCTCGACATCCAGCCCAGCGTCTTCGATGGCCTGCCACCAACGTTGAGGATCAAGATGCTCGGTCCAACCATCCATTCTGGCGCCCCGCTCCCAAGCCAATCGGATTGCTTTCCCTGTCCGCCGATCGCCTCGGCTGAGCACGCCTTCTAATAGGCTGGTTTCAATGTTGTGGCACTTCAGTGTGACGCTGCGAATCTTGCATTGCTTTCGCATGTAGGAATGCGCCCATTTGAAATACTCGCGACTTTGCATTCCGTTCCACTGATACGGAGTATGCGACTTCGGAACGAAGTTCGAAACGCTGGCCGTCACACGTGCGTAGCGTCCGTTGACTTCTTTTCCGACGGTCGCGATCGTCTCAGCGAGCTCGACAATCCCTTCTAAGTCGATCGGACGTTCTCCAGGGAGTCCGCACATGAAGTACAGCTTGATGCTGTCGAAACCATTTTGGAACGCAACGCGACAGCCTTCGACGAGGTCGCTGTTCTTGATTTTCTTGCGGATCTGCTCCCGCATGTCGTCTCTTGCGACTTCGGGTGCCAACGTCATGCTGCGCCGGCGATCGCTGCCAAGCAGAATCGGTAGCGTTCGAAGTTGCTCGTTCACACGCAAGCTGGGCACGCTGATGTTGACGTTCAGCGGTTTGAAAACCTCATGGAGTTTTAACACCAGGGGTTCAAAGTGAGGATAGTCACTGCTGGATAGCGACAGGATGCTGATCTCGTTGTACCCCGTGTTGTTGTAGCTCTCTAAGGCTGCGTCAACGATTGTGTCGACCTCTCGAACGCGCAGCGGACGTTTGATGACGGTGCTTTGACAAAATCGACAGAGGTGTGGGCAACCACGCATGATTTCGACAGCGATCCGCTCGTGGACGCACTCGATGTAGGGCACGATGGGTTTGGTCGGCAACGGAATCGCATCGAACTCACTGACAGTACAGGGAGCGATTGTCTCGGGCACGTCTGGACGAGTTCGGTTGAGGGTGGCGATGCGACCTTCGGAGTATTCCGGTTCGTAGAACCGTGGAACGTACGCATACTCGATTTGCTTTGCCACTTCGAGGAGGGCTTTCTCTCGCTGTAGTTTTCCTTCGTCTCCGGTCGCGAAGCTGCCATCAGGAAGACGGTACTTGTCTTTCAAGTCCATCCACAGGTCGCAAATGATCGGCAAAGACTCTTCGCCATCCCCAATGACCATCACATCAAAGTAGTCGGCCATTGGCTCGGGGTTCTGGCAACAGGGACCACCAGCCAGAAGCAACGGATCGGACATCGTGCGGTTAACGGACTCCAGTGGGATGCCTCCCAAGTCGATCATCGTCAGCACGTTGGGCGAGCTGATTTCGTACTGCAGCGAAAGTCCGACGACATCGAATTCCGACAATGCCGTAAAAGTCTCGAGGCCGTAGAGAGGAATGTCGTGCTTGCGCAGCAGGGCTTCCATGTCTGGCCAAGGTGTGAAAACACGCTCGGCACACCAGTCCTCACGACGGTTCATCAGGGAGTACAGGACTTGGAGTCCGTGGTGGCTCATGCCAATCGTGTAGGCATCAGGAAACCCAAGGCAGAGCGTTCCTCGCATCTTGGAGTGGTCTTTGACGACGATGTTTCTTTCGCCGCCGACATACTGAGCCGGGGTTTGCACATGTGGCCAGACGCGGGATTCAAGCAGTTGGCGTCGTTGTTGATTGATCATGGCAGAGGGCTGTTCTTGGCCCGGTTTGATATTTAGAGGGAGTGTGCTGGTCACGGAACCAAGTCCGTTCTACCGTAGAGTGTGTCTGAGAGTGTAGTGATTCCGCAAGGGAAACCGATTGTGAGTGAATTTGAAGTCGTCGGAAAAGTATCTGATTTCGAGGAAAATCAGGGCCAGGCCGTGCCAGTGGACGGCCGTATGGTCGCAGTTTTTCGAAAAGGAGACGAGTGGTATGCCATCGATGATCTATGCCCTCACATGGGGGCTTCGCTAGCCGAGGGATTCGTCGAAGACCACAGTGTGACTTGCCCCTGGCACGCCTGGCGATTTTGCATCAAAGACGGGACTTGGGAAGATAATCCGCGGACAAAAGTCGACTGTTTCGAGGTGAAGATCGAAGGAGAGGATGTTTTGGTTCGCGAAAAGGAAACCCCCGAAGAAGATGCGGCACCTTCCTCGGATGGTTGATTCCGATCGCTGAGCGGCGACTGAATCAGTCGTTGCTGCCACCCAAAATTCCTGAACGCATCAGGAAATAGATCAGTGTCAGTGCTGATGAAACGGCGGCGGCGACATAGGTCATCGCTGCGGCGGTCAAGACGCGATCGATTCCTTTCCGTTCATCGACGTCGATGATGCCAGCTTCGACGACAAGCTTTCTCGCTCGTGAACTGGCGTTGAATTCGACGGGCAGTGTGACCAGTTGGAAGAGCAGCACGCATGAGAACGCGGCGACACCAACGATGAAGACGATGCGGCCCAGCCCCATTTCGGCAGTCATCAATCCTGCGCCGATCATCATCGCATACACGCCGATGTTCGAGCCGATTCCCACCGTTGGCACCAAAGCCGAACGCAGCCAAAGTGGTGCGTAGGCAGTCGCATGCTGAATCGCGTGGCCGGCTTCGTGGGTCGCAACACCCAACGCAGCGACGGAGGAACTGTTGTAAACTGGCTCGGATAAAGCCAGCGTCTTGTTGGTTGGATTGTAGTGGTCGCTCAAATAGCCGCTGGTTGGCACCACTTGAACGTCCGTGATCCCAGCTTGGTCAAGCAGCATTTGGGCAGCTTGAGCGCCCGTGATGCCGCGCCGCGAAGGCACCTTGGAGTACTTGTTGAAAGCGGACTTCACCATCCAGCTTGCGATTCCCGAGATCACAAATCCTGGGATCATGACCATGAATATGTAGTTCATATCGAACATATTGGATTCTCGATTGTTAACTTCATTTTGAGTGCATTGGAGAGACCACAGACGCAGCCTCTTTGAAATCATAGACGAATAGACAGTCCCAACCCAAGAGGAAGACGGGGATTGAGCCCGTCGAGTCGATCTGGCATCGAAAAGTCGTTTGCGATGAAAGTGGACACTTTGTGAATTTATGCGTTAGTGGATCACTCTCGAGGATACGTGACGGGAAGTCGGGCACCAGACTGCGTCAACTTCGTCTCTAGCTTGATTCGCAGTTCCGCCGCCTTTCTTGGTTGTTTTTTCGCAAGGTCTTCCTGCTCAGCTGGATCGCTGGGCAGATGAAATAGCTGGTCACGATCGTGTTCGTAGAAATGAATCAGTTTCCAAGGACCCGATCGGAGCACGCTGTGGGGCCGCGTCTGACTGGTGAAGCCATCATCGACACCGATGCGTTTGGGCACTTTGTGAAAAGTGCTTTCTGGATGGTAGTAGGGAAAGTGCCACAACAGGTCACGCTGATCAGACGCTGAGTGATCAAGAAGTCTCAATATGGAATCACCGTCGATTTCGGGTGGCGTCTCGGTTCCCGCAACTTCAGCGAACGTCGGCATCAGGTCGGTGCCAGTGATCGGCGTTTGGCAAGTCTTGTTCGCTGCGATACTCCCCGGCCAACGCATGATCAGCGGAACTCGGATGCCTCCTTCATAGAGGTTCCATTTCGATCCGCGCAGCGGCGCGTTACCCGCGAACTCAGGATGTCCGCCGTTGTCGGATGTGAAAACGACAAGCGTCTCTTTTGCCAATCCCGTTTGATCTAAAGTCGACAACACGCGACCTACTAGGTGATCCAGGTTCGTGACCATTGCACCATAGTGCGCAAGTTTTTCTCGCCGAGGATGGTCCTTTGGAAGCTTGCGAAGATACTGCTTGTGTAACCATCCGGCACGCGTGTGCACGGGGGTGTGAACGTAGAAATGCGACAGCATCAGAAAAAACGGTCGCTGATGCTTGGAACGCAAAAAGGTGAGTGCCTTCTCGTTCATGGAATCCATTGGGAATTCACCGTTTGGCAGATCCGCGAAACCACGTTTCGATTTCTGGCTCCAATAGGAATAAGGGTGACTTCCAAAATCCTCTTCCGCTACTTGGAATCCTTGCCCCGGCGGTCCGTGCGTCGGACTCCAGCCCAGGTATCGTTTGTGATGTTGATTCAAATGCCACTTGCCGAAGAACGCAGTTTCGTAGCCAGCGTCGCGCAGGACCTCCGCGATCGTGATTTCCCTTAGCGGTAAATTCAATGTAAATGCGGGGGCACGTAATGGAGCAACGACTGGTTGGAAACCGGCTTCGTTCTTGGTGACAAATTCAAAGCCCAGCCTCGCAGGTGTCTTCCCGGTCAGGATGCTGGCCCGTGAGGCCGAGCAAATTGGGGCCGGTGCATACGCCTGTGTGAACTGTGTGCCTTGTCCGGCCAGCCTGTCAAGATTCGGTGTCTCGAACACCGTCTCTCCGTAGCATCCCAGGTCGTTCCATCCCAGATCGTCTGCGAGAATCAGAACGATGTTCGGAGGCGTTGATTCGGCCGAACCATGTCCCAGGCAAATCACCAACGAAGCGATCACGCCACACAATCGAAGCGGAGTTGGCATTGAAATGACTTTGCTTTCTGAAGACTACTGAATCAGTTGGTCGAGCTTGGTGGCTAGGCGTTCGACGGTTTCTTGGTGCTCTGTCTGGCGGGCCAAGTTGATGGTTTCACCAGGGTCCTTGGAGTGGTCGTAGAGTTCTTCGGCGACCACGCCTGCGTCTTTGATCGAACGCCATTGGGTGTAACGCCAGCGATTGGTACGCATGGAATATCCAGTCGCTTGCCAATTCTTGCGGTTTCCATAGAAAGGCTGCTGATGTTGCGTCAATGCATAGTCTTTCACGGTTTCCGTCGGGTTGCCAACGATTCGTGCCAAGCTGAGTCCATCCAGTTTCGCTGTGAGGTTGCTGTCCAGATCGGCGAGTTCTGCCAGAGTTGGATACAGGTCAACGAGTTCACAAAGAGCCTGAGTCGTCTTTCCATGACTGCCCGAATGCTGGGGCGAAGCAATGATCAACGGGACGCGAGCATCGAGTTCGAAGTTGGAAGTCTTGCCCCAAAGAGTGTGCTCGCCAATATGAAAGCCATGATCGGAAGTGAATAGAACGATGGTTTCTTCCGCCATTCCGCTGGCGTCCAACGCATTTAGGATTTCGCCGATCTGTGCGTCCAGGAAACTGATCGATGCGTAGTAGCCGTGACGAAAGTGTTGGATTTCTTTTTCGTTGAATTCACGGTCTTTGGGGGCGTTTCCGTATCCGCGGATCTCCCGCGATTCGTGCATGGCGATTGCCGGCACGTCGGACGGAGGCAACGCGGGATGAGGCGGCGTGATTCTGTCGGCGTGATATAGATCCCAGTATTTTTTGGGAGCGACAAATGGCAGATGGGGCCGCCAGAAGCCGACCGCAAGAAAGAAAGGTTGCGGGCTTCCGGCGTGGTCTCTTAGCATTGCTGCGGCAAGGTTCGCGATTTGCCCGTCGCGATAGGCTGTGTCGGGAACCTCGTGAGCTTCCGTGACCGGAGCTTTGAACTTCGGTGTTTCATCGGAATTGATCGGACGATTCGAAAATAGGGTGTCGGCCGCGTGTGTTCCCTTGAAGAGCACTTCGTCGATGGACCAGGATCTCCGGTCTTGGGTTTCCCCCATATTGTGGAACAGCTTGCCGATGTTTTGGCAGAAGTATCCCTCGTTCTTGAAGTGCTGTGGAAGCGTGATCAACCGTTTGCCGTTGGGCGTGGTGTCACGAAAGTACTTTCGTAAATCGTCGACACCAATCTTGTTGGGACGAAGTCCGGTCAGGAAAGAGGATCGGGAAGGATTGCAAACAGCCTGTTGGCAGTAGGCTCGCTCGAAAACCAGACCCCGAGCAGCGAGGCGATCCAAATTCGGTGTCACCGCGTTGGGATCACCATAGGGCCCAATCGCACAGTTGAGGTCATCGGCCACGATGAACAACACGTTCGGCGTCGCAAACGCAGAGGACGCAAGCGACGCCGTGCTGATCGCGGTCAACAAGAGCAAAGCACGCAGGGCGTGTGTTTTTGAACGAGTGATGGCTGCGTTTTTCGTCATCACTCCCCTGCCCTTCCCTGTTCCCATGAATTCATGTCGAGAGCTTCACCGACTTTGATCTTCGCAGGATCAACGACCACGTGCTTGATGCGTTGGCGCTTCCAAGTGTAGGTCAGATGAACCAGCCCGTCCGCACTCTGAATGATCGCGGGGTAACTGAACTCCGCTTTCTGTTCTTGTTCGACAATCGCGACCTTTCGCCACTGAATGCCATCTTGGGAAATTGCTAGATTCAGCATTCCCCTGCGTCCCCAACCCGTTTTGCCTGAGCCTAAGTGATTGTAGATCATCAGGTGACGCCCGTCGGTCAGGGTGACTGCTTCGATTCCTGAGTTTGGATTGGGAAGGTTGGTCGCCTTCATTGGTGACCACGTTTCTCCTTGATCCGCTGAAAAGCTGGAAGTGATCACGCTTTCCTTGGTGCGGCACAGCACCTGGATTCGCCCATCGGAGTGTTGCAAAAACGTCGGCTGAATGGCGTTGAATTCGTCGCCTTCGTTGATCGGTCCAATCCGCTGCCACGAGGTTGGCTGACCTTTGCTCAGCTCCGTTTTCTCGAAATGCACCCGCCAGCCATCGTGTTCCGTTGAACTTCCGCATAGCAACGTCGTGCCATTGTCCAGCAGCATTGGTTTGCAGCGGACTGGCCCATCGATCTGTTCTGGCAGTCTTCTCCGTTCACGGAATGTTCGGCCACGGTCGTAACTGACCATCATCTCGCCCCACCACTGACTGGGTGTGGGGCCAACTTTGAAGAACAGCAACGTGGGCGCATCGCCCGGCGGTTGGAAAAGTACTGGATTCCAACAGGGGTGGCGATGGTCTTGGTGCTGGATGCCGTTGGCCCACTCCTTCGGACTCGACCAGCCATTGCCGTCGTGATAGCTGACCCAGATGCCCACATCCTTGTCCTTTTCTTTTGTCCCACCGAACCATGCAACAACGAGTCCACGCGAGGTTTCGCATATCGTCGAAGCATGGCATTGGGGGAACTTCGCTTTGGTGAAGACGAATTCTTCCTCCACCAAGCCTGGGAAACGAGGCGCGGCAACCGGTTTGGCTGACCTTGCTTCGGTCTGGTCTGCCGAGAAAGAAACGCAGTCGTCGTGTTTGATGTGGTAGATCCTTCCATTCTCTGATCCGACAAGTAAGTCAGGCTTGCCATCTTTGTCGAAGTCACAAACCGCGGGGCTGGAAGTGTGACCGGCAACATTCCGACGAGCCAAGTTGCCAACCCGTTTCAGCACCACCTGGTCTCCGCGCGACTCGCAGTTGCGATACCAAGTCGCGTTCTCGGAGTTGACCAGGATGTCGAGCCGTGAGTCGCCGTCCCAGTCCACAACGGCGAGCTTCATTCGCCCACTGCTGCCGCAGGTTTTGCGGTTCAATTGAATCGGTTGGTTGTCTTCATCGACAAAGATCCGCTGAGCGCCGTTTCCATCGGATCGCAGGCACAAGAATCCCTCTTGATCCAAAGAGACGAGATCGAGCGAGTCGTCACCGTCGAAATCGATCGCGACCGGCGTGGTTCGCCACTGCGTTAGCGATCCTTCGGACGAGGTTTGCCACCAGTACCAATCAGGCGGTAATTCGCTGGTCGATGACTTTGCCGTTTGTTCCAGGAATTTACCTTCATGGTTTCGTAGCACACCAATCTGAGACCAAATTGAGTTGAAGACAAGGTCTGGATCACGGTCGTTGTCTAAGTCTGCGACCGAGAGCGTGGTGTAGCCCCACTTGGCTTCGCACGGACCCTGAATGGAGCCGTCAGAATCAGCCAGCACACGGAAGGGACGATCGTTGACTTGGATCAACGAAGGGGCCGCCCAAACCGGAAGTCCATTGTCGCCGCGGCCCTTGTTCTCGAACAGGCCGATGTAGCCAGCGGTGTTCCCGCAGACGATGTCTTGGTCGCCATCGTTGTCCCAGTCGTAAGCGAATGGCGTGGCAAGGGCCCCAAACTTCAACGTGTCGGCTTGCTGTTGAAAGTAGACCGGTTGATCGAAGATCGGCGTTCCATCTACATCCTTTCCGACATTCTCGATCAGTGCCACGCGGCCATCTTCGTCACCCACGATCAAGTCTTGGTCACCATCACTGTCCCAGTCGAAGGCAGTTGGGGTGATCATCTGAAGGTCCATCACCAACGGGCGTTCATCGCTTCCTCGCAGTTTTCGACCCGCTGCATATTCGGGAGCCTGTCGCGAGCCGAGATTCTGAAAGTACGTGAACCCATCCAAGAATTCTCCGCACAGTAGATCCAAATCACCGTCCCCATCGAAATCGGAAAAATTTGGAGACGGCCATCCGTAAACGTCGATTTCGCTGTCTGCTGCTTTGATTTTGGTGGGCCTGGATGCGTAACTCGGCTTGTCGTTGCTGCCTTGGTTTTCGATCAAATACACATGACCATGCAGTGGACCGTTTCGCCATCGTCCCTGACTGTCGTAGGCGTGGTCCCAACCGTAGTCGGTCCAATCGCCAACTCCAACGACGAGGTCGTGGTCTCCATCGCCGTCGTAGTCAACGTACCGCCACATGTTTCCGCGCACCTTGTTCGGGTGGACATTGTTCCGGGGATAAATCTTCTTGGGGTGATCGAAGTCAAACTTGCCGGACTTCGCGTCGCGAACGATCTCGTAGCCTGGTTTCAAAATGCGAGGTTGACCGTCGATGTAGCTGACTTGAAAGTTGTGGGTGGTTTTGCCCAGTCGAACTCCTGGCTTGAAGACAGGTTGTTTGGCACTTGCGTCTTGCGAGGGATTCTCAAAGTAGTAGACGCCATTGGAGGGCTTGTCCGGGCACGCCACCAGCAAATCGACATCTCCGTCGTTGTCGTAGTCCATCGGCATTGGCCAAGCCCAGAGTCCAACGCCAAGATCGACAGCGAGGTCGCTTTGGTTGTACTGAAGAGGCTGGAGCTTCCAATCATTCTCGGCAGCTTGGGAGAATGCAGCGGGAATCAAAGCGGCAAGCAAAATTAACGATCGAATCGCATTCATCATGGAGCAGCAAGTATGGAGGGCGTTGGGGTGAGGCTCGTATTCTAGACGACGGGAACTTGCGATTGTGGAAGTCGGCAATTTGACGTTTTGTGCGGCCAATGGACGCAATGGGGGGTCGTTCGATCGTAGGTTGCTAGGATCAATGGAATCCCAAAGATGAGGTCCAATATGTCTGAAGAACGAGCTCTACCCGGGGCGGGACTGCCCGCGTTCGAACGTGGCGTTGCCAACGTTGTCATGAGAGTTGGCTCGCGCCTGCTTCCCCGCTCGAGAGTCGTCGGCATGATCGATGCAGAGTCGCGACGCGTCGTCGATATGTGCGGTGTTTTCTCCTCAGAACTGGGGATGCAACGAGTTTTGATCGACCGGATCATGGGAATCGAAGACAATAGTCGTGATTGGTCTGCCTACATGACACTGCAGCATATGTGCATCGTGAACGAGGCGATGGTTGGCATTCTGCAGGCACTCGACGGTGGGGCTGAATTCGATCGTGAAGTGAGAATCCAAGACGTCAAGCCAGCCGCCGACGCGGGGCCTGAGTGCGTTCAGACTTTCCAAACTTCGGTGGAGGGGTTGCAGCAATGCATTGCCGGAATTCAGCAACCCGTCTCGGCAAAGACCCAGGCTCACCCGTGGTTCGGTGAAATGAATGCTCGGCAGTGGACCTTGCTGGCTGGTGTCCACCTACGAATCCACCGCAAGCAGATTGAGAGTATTCGGAGCTCCCTGCGGCTCTGAGTCAAGCCGTCCGTCCGTTTTTGCTGCATCCCAAGGTACAGGTCCCAGTTTTTCTTGCGGTTTTTGCGGTTTTGCTCGAACGACAATTAGCCGCAGCCCCGTGATTATCGTTGGGATTGTTGAGGTTCGAATTAGAGTGGGTTGATCGCACGAATCCCCACTCATACTCCCTCGCGACCCATGCGCCGTTTCTACTCTCGTTTGTCCGCTCTCCGTACAGCCCAGCGTTTTCAGCTTGCTCGAACACTCCGACGCTCCAGTAAGAAAAATCAGTGGTCGGTTGCCAGTCTAGAGCCGCGACTGATGTTGGCCGGTGATGCGGGAATCGCAGTCACCTCAAC
Source organism: Rubripirellula sp. (assembly GCA_045110715.1). GTDB lineage: Bacteria > Planctomycetota > Planctomycetia > Pirellulales > Pirellulaceae > Rubripirellula. The sequence goes on along the minus strand of JBGCGI010000119.1, from coordinate 9,990 downwards.
GCCGGTCGCCGCCATGGAGTCAGCGGCACCCTCTTCGGCGTCCACGATGACTATCGGAGAAATCGCATTTGTCGATTCGGATGTCACAGCATCGGACGAACTGATCTCATTGATGCGTGATGGAGTCGAAGTCGTCTTGCTGAATGACACGGTCGATCCGCTGGAACAGATGAGTGGCTTGCTGCAACAGCGTGCTCACGTTCAGGCCGTTCACATCATCTCGCACGGCGAGTCGGGTCGATTGAAGCTAGGCGGAGTGATCGTTGATTCCGAGAGTCTGCGGGACCGCGCCGAACTGCTGAAGTCTTGGCGAGGATCACTTGCCGTGGATGCTGACGTTTTGATCTACGGTTGTGATGCTGCAGCGGGAACCGAAGGGCATGAGTTCTTGCAGGCCTGGGCCAAGCTGACTGGAGCAGATGTCGCAGGCTCAACCAATAAGACTGGATCCGGACTTGGGCAGGACTGGGAACTTGAGTCGGCTATTGGTCTTGTCGATACTCCATTGGTGGCCACGGCAACAGACCTGCAAAACGTCGACGTTGCGTTGCCCGTGACCATTCACGCTGCGGGAGCGTTGAACGAAGAGCAGATGCAGTTGCAGGTCGACGGAGTCGTGGTAGCGACCTTCGATAACATCGGCGGGAATGCAAACGCAGGAATTTTCGAGACCTATATCTACAATGTCGATGGACTGAGCGCCGACCAAATCCGAGTCGTGTTCACCAACGACTTCGTTGACCACGAGAATGGCATCGACCGCAACCTGCGAGTGGATCATATCACCATCGATGGTGTGACCTATGAAACGGAGGATCCATCGGTGTTCTCCACGGGCAGCTGGCGTTCGGAAGACGGAATCGTTCCGGGGTTTCGCGAGAGTGAGTATCTCCATACTGATGGCTACTTCGAATATGCCGCCGTGCCCAACGGATCTGAAATCACGATTCAGGCAAACGGATCTACCGGCGAAGAGATCATGGAATTGCAGATCGATGGAAACGTCGTGCAAACCTGGACGGACGTCGGCACCACTCCAGCCAGCTACGTTTACACTGCGAACGAGACGATTTCTCCAGATCGCATTCGAGTTGCCTTTACCAACGACCTCTTCGATCAGGCCAACGGGATTGATCGAAATTTGATCGTGGACTTTGTCCAAGTCGATGAAGATGTCTACCAGACCGAGGCGCCAACCGTCTTTTCGACTGGGACCTGGAAACCGGAAGACAGCGTGACTCCAGGATTCCGCGAAAGCGAAACGCTACACACCGGCGGTTACTTTCAGTACGCCTCGGCAGTTTCCAGCGGATCGTTGCTGACGATCACCGCCGAAGGTCAGACTGGTGAAGAAACGATGGAGCTTCGAATCGATGGTGTCGTCGTCAACACTTGGACCAACGTTGATGTGAATCCTGCTGGTTACATCTATCAAGCCACGGGCACCGTGACGGCGGATCAGGTGCAGATCGCTTTTACGAATGACCTCTTCGATCCGATCAATGGCATCGATCGAAACTTAGTCGTCGATCGGCTAACCATTGATGGCCAAGTTTATGAAACGGAAGCTTCGGACGTCTTTTCCACTGGCACTTGGAAACCAGAGGACGGTGTGACTCCAGGTTTTCGTGAAAGCGAAACCTTGCATACCGGCGGCTACTTCCAGTACGCCACGGTGATTCCGGAGCCGGGGACGTTGGGACTGGCGGAGACATCATTCTTTGTCAACGAGTCCTCTGGAACGTTGACGTTGACTGTCGAACGAACCAATGGCAGCGATGGCGCGATCTCGATCGACTACACGACCGTCGCGGCGTCAGCCACTGCGGACAGCGACTACACCACCACATCGGGCACCTTGGACTTTGCCGACGGACAGACATCGGCAGTGATTTCCATTCCAATTTTGGATGACGCGAGTGATGAAGTGGACGAATCGTTCACCGTAACCCTGGAGAATCCGCTGGGAGGTGCCGACACTGCTGCGTTGACCGCGGCAATCACAATCATCGACAACGATCCGGCACTCTTGAACAATCAACAGGTGTTCACTCGAGACGGACATCTCTACCTACTGACAAGCAACGCAACGACTTGGACGAGCGCGCAAGTGGAAGCTGGCAGCCTGGGAGGAAATCTGGTCACGATCAGTGACGCGGCGGAGGAGGCTTGGTTGCAGCAGGTCTTTGGGACTCAGTTGGAATACTGGATTGGATTGAACGACCAAGCTACGGAAGGTGACTTCGTTTGGGCGAGCGGTGAAGAACTTTCCTACACGAATTGGGCTGTTGGTCAGCCCAGTGACTCCTTGGGCAATCAGAACGAAGTCAGGATGAATGTCGGCACCACGCTGCAGTGGGATGACGTCAGCCAGTCTTTGGGCGATGCATTTGGGATCATTGAAATTGGCTCGCCCGCGCCGCCCGCCCCACAGTCGGGTTTGCTAGGCGAGTACTTTGACAATCAAGACTTCACTGAACTAACCGTTACACGGGTCGATTCAATCGTTGACTTTGATTGGGCGACCGGTTCGCCCGATCCTTCGATCGTCAGTGACAATTTCTCCGTTCGTTGGACGGGGCAGGTTCGACCAGAATTCAGTGAAACCTACACCTTCCGCACCCTGTCTGATGATGGAGTTCGACTGTGGGTTGACGATCAATTGATCATTGACCAATGGAATGATCACGCGGCCACCTACCACACCGGCACGATCACCTTGGAAGCGGATCAGTTGTACGACATCCGATTGGAGTACTTCGAAAACGGTGGGAACGCTGTGATCGGATTGGAGTGGTCCAGCGCGAGCCAAACGTTGGAAGTCGTTCCGCAAGATCGCTTGGTCGCTGCGGCGCCACAGACGAACACACCCAACGGATCAGGCTTCAGCACTGAATCGATCGTGGAAGGCTTGGTTGAACCGATTTCCTACGCTGTCGCAGACGATGGAACGATTTTCGTCAATGAGAAAGCTGGCCGCGTCCAGGTGGTACAAAACGGTCAGGTTGTTGGCACGTTCCTGGATATCAACCTGGAAGTCAACTCGCACCACGATCGCGGCATGATGGGAATCGCTTTGGATCCTGATTTTGCCACCAATGGATACGTGTACCTTCAGTACACGGTCGAATTGAACCCAGGGAATCCGGATGAGCAAAATTTCAATACGACGGCCGGTGGGCGACTGATTCGGATGACCGCGATTGATGATGGCAACGGCGGCTATGTCGCTGATGAAACCAGTCGATTCGTGATCCAGGATGGCCACCAAATGTCACACGCGACTCACTCCGTTGGTGACGTTGATTTCGACAACGCCGGGAACTTGATCTTCACCTGGGGTGACGGCGGCTTTGACAACAATCTGCGGATCCAAGCTCAGGATCCGAACTCCAAACAAGGCAAGTTGTTTCGAATCAATCGCTTCACGTTCGAGGGGATCGCAGCAAATCCATACTACGACGCGGTGAATCCCAGTAGTATTGCTTCACGCGTCTGGGCACTTGGCGTTCGCAACTCATGGAAGTTGACGGTCGATCGCGTGACCGGAGACGTTTACATGGGCGAAGTGACTGACGGTGGTCCGGAAGAGATCAACGTCATGCGGGCCGATGGGTCCACCGTTCTCAATTACGGTTGGCCCTACTACCAAGGCGACAATCCGACCAGTCACGCCACGCCTCCTCTTGGGTTCGTCTACGAAGGAGCGTTTGTCGCATTGCCTCATACCAATGCGGGAGGCGGCGATTCCATTCTTGGAGGCGCAGTCTTCCGAGGTGATGCGTATCCAGAAGTCTATGACGGGCGATACTTCTTTGCGAACCTCAACCAAGGCATCATTTACTCGGCAGACCAGACGGGTGCCTATCAGCAGTTCGGTACTTCGGGTGACTACGCAGGAGTGGTCGACATGCAGCTTGGCCCAGATGGCCACTTCTGGATGTTGAATCTGTTCACGGGCAAGCTTGAGAGATTGGTTTACACCAGTTCGGGAACGGAGAATACCGATCCGGTCGCAATCGCAAGTGCGACAACGACCGCCGGGATTGGACCAGTGACTGTGACTCTTGACGCATCCGCGTCCAGCGATCCAGATGGCGATAGCGTGCAGTACGCGTGGGACTTCAATGATGACGGTGTCATCGACTCGTTCGCGGCTAGTGAATCCTTCCAGTTCGACACGCTGGGACGCAATGACGTTTCGCTGGTTGTTTTCGATGGTGTGGGTGGAGCTGACTGGACGACCGTTGAGATCGAAGTCTTGGCGCAGGATCCTGGTGATGGGAACCTCGCTCTCGGTCGACCTGCCGAGCAATCGCCAACAGATGGGGACGCGATTGCCTCTCGAGCCAACGATGGCAATACGATAGGACTGCCGTCCATTGAGTCTGTCTCCCGCACCACTCAAACTCGGACGCCTCTGTGGGAAGTTGATCTCGGGGCGAGCTACAGTCTGAGTCGTGTCGAACTGTCGATCCCCGCTGGTGACGAGCTGAGCGACTTCTGGGTGCTGGTTTCTGACAATCCGTTTAGCAGTGGAAACCTTGATGCTGCACGAAGCGATCCAGGCGTGACGTCGATTCAGTTTGCTGGAGCCGCTGATCCGTTTCAGCAAGTTCTGGTCGATACTGTCGGTCGATATGTGCGAATTCAGCGTGCAGGAGTCAATCACGTTCTGGCGCTCGCAGAAGTCAAGGTGATCGAAGCCTAGCTGCTTGATTCTTCAAGTGTTCGAGCGACCAGACCTATGGTGGTCGCGATCGCCTCCATAGAATTGGTGCGAGCAAAAGACGAACACTAGGAGCGAGAAACGTGACCGAGACAGAAACTGACAATGATCCGCAGGTTGAAACGCCGCGGAAGTCCATGCTTGCGGAGATGCGCACCTCGGAAGACTGGTGGGCGATTTGGTGTGCCGGCTTGCTTCTGACGATCGCGTTCGCCGCTGTCTGGTTGAGCCGTCCAGCGGATTTTGTTCAGCAGATCGATTCTGGGGCAACGGTCAAAATCACCAGTCCACTGAAAATCTGGCTTAGCAAGCCTGGGAAGTGGAGCGAGAATCCCGTTGATGCCTTTTATCAAGCCGCCAACGGTGAAGCCTCTGGAGTGAACACGATCCAAGGCACGATTGGCGTGTTCGTGGTGATTGCGTTCTTGTTCACGCTGGCGAACTTGGTTCGTGGCAAGTCGCCATCGGCGTTCTTGAAAGCGTTCCCGTTCGTTTTCTTGCTGGCGACGCTCGCCTACACAATGGCGGCCCACAGCGTCGTGAAGGCCTACAACCTTGAGTACGCCTTGTGGGCATTGTTGGTTGGTTTGATCATCAGCAATACCGTTGGCACGCCTGCGTTCTTGAAACCGGCCGTATTAACAGAATTCTTTATCAAAACGGGGCTGGTGTTGCTCGGTGCCGAAGTCCTGATGTCGCGACTTTTGGCTCTCGGAGTACCTGGCATCTTTGTTGCTTGGGTCGTGACTCCCATCGTGTTGATTTCAACCTACATCTTTGGACAAAAAGTGCTGAAGATGCCATCGCGTTCTTTGAACATGGTGATCTCGGCAGACATGTCGGTCTGCGGTGTCTCTGCGGCAATCGCGACGGCTGCGTCCTGTAAAGCAAAGAAGGAGGAACTCTCCTTGGCCATCGGACTTTCTCTTTCCTTCACCGTTGTGATGATGATCGTCATGCCAGCGATCATCAAAGCAGTCGGGATGAGTGAAGTGTTGGGGGGGGCCTGGCTGGGAGGAACGATCGATTCGACGGGTGCCGTCGCGGTTGCAGGTGCCACACTTGGGGAAAGGGCTCTGGAGGTCGCTGCGACGGTAAAGATGATTCAGAACATTCTGATCGGAGTCACCGCATTTTGCGTGGCTGTCTATTGGGTGACAAGAGTCGAACGTAATCCGAATGGCGATCGCCCAGGGGTTTCTGAAATCTGGTATCGATTTCCCAAGTTTGTGATCGGTTTCATTTTGGCTTCGATTCTATTTTCCGTTCTCCACTCGAATTTGGTTGGAGGGCCGGCAATTGTTGACGCGATGATTGGGGGTTCGACGAAAACGCTGCGAGGCTGGTTCTTCTGCCTTGCTTTCGTCAGCATTGGATTGGAAACCAACTTTCGGGAACTGATGCCGTACTTCAAGGGCGGTAAACCGTTGCTGCTGTATGCGTTCGGTCAAACACTGAACCTTGTGCTCACGTTGTTGATGGCGTGGCTGATGTTTGAGGTCATTTTTCGCGATCGCGTGCAAGGAGTCGCGCCATGAATGGACCTGTTCTCCAAGGTCGACGCGCCGGTGCTCTAAAGTTGGCAGCTTGCGTGTTGGCAATTTGCTTTGTTTGGGGTGCCGTACTTCCGCGACTTTCCTCGCTTGATCGCATGCGATCGTATTGCGAGTGGTTGGATCAGGAAGGAATCGATCCGAGTGCGATGTACTACACCGAACTGGAAATGATGGAGCCGATTCTGCAGCGTTTGGAACGACCCATTCCGTTGGATTCAAACGGGATGTAGCAGCACACTTCAGGTGTGTCGTGTTGCCACATTCCCTTGTTTGCGCCCGAGCGTAAACTGTTAACACAACGCTTTGCTTGGCGTTGCCGCTCAAAGTGTCAGGAACAACGATGGACGTAGAAATACTGTGTCGGTTGCAGTTTGCTGGAAACATCATGTTCCACTATCTCTTTCCACCGCTGTCGATCGGACTTGGTTTACAGCTATTTCTGTGCGAGCTGGCATACTTCCGGACGAAGAACCTGGCTTGGGAAGCCGCCGCACGTTTCTGGACTCGCGTCTTCGCGGTCAACTTCGCGATGGGCGTGGCGACAGGAATCGTGATGGAGTTCGAGTTCGGCACGAACTGGGCAGCCTATTCGCGATTCGTCGGGGACGTGTTTGGTTCGGCGCTGGCTGCCGAAGGAATCTTTGCCTTTTTTCTTGAGAGCGGTTTCCTCGCGATTTTGGTTTTCGGCTGGGATCGTGTCGGAACCAAGATGCATCTATTCAGTACGTTGATGGTCTTCTTGGGGTCGGTCTTCAGTGCGGTTTGGATTGTGATTGCCAACAGCTGGCAGCAAACACCCGCTGGCTATCACATCGTGTGGCAAGACGTTCAGGGTGAGATGATTCCCCGAGCCGAGGTCACCGATTTTTGGGCGATGGTGTTCAATCCTTCGTCGGTTGATCGACTCTCTCATACGGTGATCGGTGCATTTGTGCTCGGGGCGTTCTTTGTAGCATCGGTCTGCTCGTACTATTTGCTGAAAGGAAGGCATCACGAGATTGCGAAACGCTGCCTCTCAATCGCTCTGCCAACGGCTCTGTTGTTCACGATTCTTGCAGCGGCAACCGGGCATGACTCCGCCCAGAAATTGGTCGAGACTCAGCCCGCGAAATTGGCAGCCATGGAGGCTCACTTTCATACCACCGACCAGCCGACAGGGCTTTATCTGTTCGGATGGCCTGACGCGGAAAACGAGAAAGTTCACCTGGGTGTGCAGTTGCCCTATCTGCTGAGCTTCATGGTTTACAACGATCCCACCCGTCCGGTCCCTGGATTGGATCAAATTCCTGAGGACCAGCGGCCGCCGGTGTGGTTGCCGTTCCAAACGTTTCACCTGATGGTTGGGTTGGGAACACTGATGATGGGGGTGGCATTTTTGGCGTGCTGGAGTTGGTACCGCGGTTCGCTCGAGCGGCGGAGGTGGCTACTTTGGACGTTGGTTTTGATGCCCGTTGCGGCGATGACCGCAAACCAAGCGGGTTGGATCACCGCCGAGGTTGGTCGACAGCCATGGATCGTTTATCCATCAGTTCAGGATGGCGTGGAGATGATGGGCCTTCGAACCGCCGACGGATTGAGCGAGTCCGTCACTGCCGAACAGGTTCTCAGTTCGATCATCATGTTTGGCATCATCTATTCGCTCTTGTTTGCAGTGTGGGTTTTTGTCTTGAACCAAAAGATTCAGCATGGTCCGGAATCTCCGGAAGCCCTGCTTGAGTACAAACGCAAGCGGCACGGATCGATGTCCGAGGCCGTCGGACAGGGAGGAACTTCTTATGGCGGTTCTTTGATGGAGGACGATTCATGATCAGCTATGACGCTCTTTCCTTCATCTGGTTCATTCTGCTGGGGGTTCTGCTCTGCGGTTACGCGATTTTGGACGGGTTTGATCTCGGTGTTGGCATTCTGCATCCGTTCATTGCCAAGGATGATCGCGAACGTCGCTTGGTAATGAACTCAATCGGACCGCTTTGGGACGGCAACGAAGTTTGGTTGGTGACTTTTGGAGGCGCTCTGTTTGCAGCTTTTCCAGTTGCCTACGCCACCGTGTTTAGCAGTTTTTATGCGGCCTTTCACATGCTGCTGGTGTGTTTGATCGGGCGCGCTGTCAGCCTTGAGTTCCGTTCGAAGGTCCAGTCTGCTCGTTGGAGAAAGATCTGGGATACCGGGTTCTTTCTTTCGTCGCTTTCGGGAGCAGCCCTGTTGGGGATCGCCGGCGGAAATGTGATGGCAGGCATGTCGCTCGGCCCCAAGTATCAGTACGAAGGAGGTTTGCTTGAACAGCTCGCCTGGTATCCGCTACTGGTTGGCACACTGACTGTCTCACTCTTTGCACTGCACGGAGCAATCTATCTGTACTTGAAAACGGAAGACGATTTACAAGCCAGAGTGCGGCGAGTCATCCAGCCATTGTTTTACTGTTTCGCGGTTCTGTACCTTGTCGTCACGATCACGACTTGGCTGTACGTTCCTCATGCGACGAAGAATTTGTCGGAGCATCCTTGGCTATGGATCGTGCCCGCACTGAACGCACTCGCAGTGCTGAACATTCCTCGAGCGATGCATCTTGGGCGTCCAGGCTATGCGTTCTTCACTTCCTCGATGGTGATTCTAGCGCTGGCTTCTCTTTTCAGCGTCGCGATTTTTCCCAACTTCGTGCTCTCGACGATCGATCCCGCCTACAATGTCACGCTCGAGAACGCCAGGAGCAGTGCGGGGACACTCCAGACGATGTTGGTCATCGCAGCGATAGGCATGCCGTGCGTGCTTAGCTATACCTTTATCATCTATTGGATCTTTCGGGGCAAAGTGAAGTTAGATCCAAACAGCTACTAAGACTTGAACCAGAATCCCGTTTCAAAGGACGATTCAGATGAAGCCGTTGTTATGTTGCCTCGCGATGACAGTTGTTGTCGGTTGCGGCCAGAATGAAGAGTTCAGCCAACAAACCATCGCCCCAGAGGTTGTTGCAGAGGCTGTTGCAGAGCAAATTGAAGACGCCGCGATGGAGACGGTCGAGCAAACGGCCGGCGAGTCGAACGAGACAGAATTCGTGATTGATGTGCGGGGCAAGTCCGAGTGGGACACCGGGCATGTCGCACATGCGGCCCACATTCCTCACACAGAGATCGTCGAGCGAATTGGCGAGGTTACGGACGATAAAAACGCTCGGATCGTTGTTTACTGTGCCGTCGGTGGACGCGCGGGAAAGGCAAAGGCAGCGTTGGAGGAGCTTGGCTTTACGAATGTCGAGAACGCTGGTGGCTTTGACGATATCAAGAGTCGCTACGAAGGAGACGAGTGACCCATGAATGTTACCCTGAAACACAAACGTTGGTTTTGGATACGAACAGTCGGTTTTTTTGTATGGATGGCTGCGATGCCTGTCGCGATTTTCGCGCAGGACAAAGAGAGCACTCAGTCAAGCGATGCCGCTCCAGGGCTGAATGATCGATTTCTTGACCCCCAGCTTGATCTCAGTGAATGGATTGGCCGATTCGAAATGGAGAGTCGTGAGGTGTATGCGGCTCGCGAACGCGTCCTGAGTGCTTGCCAAATCAAGAGCGGCTTCGTGATTGCCGACGTCGGAGCGGGAACGGGATTCTATAGTCGTCTCTTTTCATCCGCAGCGGGCGAGACGGGTTGGGTCTTTTCCGTCGACATTTCACCGCGATTCCTTCAGCACATCAACGAGCGATCCAAGGA
>JBGCGI010000118.1:0-8422 GCA_045110715.1 Rubripirellula sp. | reverse complement strand
TAGCAACAACCACTGAGGAACGATCGGAGCTTGCGGATAGAAGATTGCCAAAATCATCAGGCCAGCAGCGTCATCGGCGATGGCAAGCAAGAGCAAGAAAGCGATCGCAGGATGGCCAGCACCAAAAATGATCCGGGCGATCAAGTAACTGAAGGCGATATCGGTGGCACAGGGTACCGCCCAACCGTCTCCAAGCGACGCGTAGGTGCCCGTGAAATAGCAGCCCGCTAGATAAACCAGCGCGGGTCCCAAGATTCCGCCCACGGTGGCCAACAACGGCGTGGCAGCTTTCCGCGGGTCGGACAACGGTCCACCGGGTAGCAGGGATTCCCAGACTTCTTTGGCAGCAATCGCAAAGAACAACGCCATCAGAATGTCATTGACGATGAAGTGCAGCGAGAAGCCGTGAGCAGCGTGAACAGCGCCATCACTGTCGGCATGATCACCATGAGCATCGGCCCCATCAGCTACCACAACCGGCTCAACGTGGCCCTCGGCGGCATGATCGCTCCACAGCGAAGTCACGTCAAAATGGACGAAGTTGTTGTAACTCTCGGTGTGCATGTTGGCCCAAACCAAAGCGATTACCGCTCCGGCGACCAGCAGGGCCGAGTTATCGATCAGCGTGCGGACAACTCCGCGATTTTGTGCGTGCCCAGTCATTTTTCCCGTGCCTACCCTCAGAATTCCAGATTTACTGCATTGTTCATCAAGAACGATGACACAACGCGCCCGGAATATAGTGCCTTACCAGAAATGTCGTGAGGTCAGTTCCTGGGCACAGGCGGCAAGAAACTGGGGCGAGCTTGCCGGTTATAACGCTCGCTCCCCTTCCTCTGTAAGCAATGTCGGGATTCGCATCACAATCCTTATTCGAGACTTGAGAGAATCGCCAGGAGAATCTCAATTCTTGCATTCCACGAAGAGGTTCGGGCCACCAATGTCTCGGCGCCCCGTCGCAGCCATCTACAGAACTGGCTTTGGTGCGTTTGGCGGAGCCACCAGTGTCTCCAGAAAGGTGATCATGGCCTTGCGATCGCGAAGCGGCAACTGCAAGAACCGGTCTCGCGTGCCCGCAGATTCGCCTTCATGCAATGAGATCGCCTCCAGAAGTGTTTCGGCGCGCCCGTCGTGCATGTAGGGTGCGGAATCGGCAATGCCCCAAAGCGGAGGCGTTTTCCACTCTTGCGAGGTGTTGGTTGGTTTCAGTTTGCGAAGGATCCTCATCTCGGCACGAACTCTCGCTGTCTGGTTAACCGCTGTAACGATTCGCCCAAATTCCTGCCCCGTTCGAACGGTGACGTAGTCCTCAGTCGCCTGCGAACTTCGAGGGCTCACAAAAGAATCGTTGACGCCCGATCCCGCTGCTCCAGGAAGTTGCGTCGAGACCCCGTAGTAGGAGTGCTGTCGAGAGCCAGGAACCTCTCCAACTCCAACGGCTGGAGTTTGCTTGATCACCTGCGGCTCCGCTGCGTCATAGTCGTACATATTTGGCCCCATGTCATGGAGCAACAGATCACTATAAAGACCATCGACGGCCCCCAGCTTGGGCACATGACAAACCGCGCAGCCAACGGACTCAAACGCCGCGCGACCAAGTTTGACAGCCTCCAAAGTGTCATGATCATCAGACTGTCTCTCAATTGGCCTAGGCAACGAGGCAATGAACTCACTCATCGCTTCGATCTGATCATCACTGATATCTGGAGCCGGGTTTCGGTAGCCTGGCCGTGCGGGATCTGTTGCCTGAGGCATGCGTTTGGTCTCGAGACTCAACTCATTCGCACAGGCTCGATCTACAAACCGAACCAACTTGGAAACATTGGCCCGCCATCCAAAACGCCCCAACGAACCATCTCGCAAAATGGACAGCCTGCCACTGATTTCTGGATGTCGGGATTGCAAACGCTCCTGCTGAACCAAAACCTTGTCAGGAATCGCATCGACCAACCCAGCACCAAACATCGCAGTGGTGTTGCGTTGAAACAGACGCGCTTCCGCCGTCAACTTCATCAAATGGGATTGGCCGGAATACCGAATCGGTGCCTGGTTCGACAAACGAACTTCCGATGCGTTTACCGGTCCGCCATGCTCGCTTCGCATCGTATTGATTTGGGACAAGAGACTCTCACGAACGGATGCGTATTGCGCACTGCCTCCGTGGTGGGGAATCGAAGCCGTGTTCATGACCGATCCGTCGGGCTGCACGAAGCCTGGGAAAAAGTTGCTGATCAGCCCAACCTTGTCCTGAGCTCTGATCAACCCGCTGAACTGGTATCGCTCGATGCCGATTGCCTGTGCATTGAACCTCGCATCGCCACTTCCTCCGACGCCACCCTGGTGATGACAGGCCACGCAGGAGGTTCCGTTGAACAAAGGACCAAGCCCGTCACTGCTAATCGTAGGATTCCCCGTCGGCCAGTTGCGCTCGAACAGGGTCCGCCCTTGTTGAATGGTTCCGGGAGAAACCGCCAGCACATTGGCGGACCAACCGCAGGCGACTGCAATGCAGAACCACTGCCCGAACCTATTGCAACGTAATGTCGAAAAGAGCTTGTTCATCTTTCACTCGATAGAAAAGGGGTTCGTTCATCCTAACAACAACGCGAACGCGAGTTACTGCTTCTTCAGTAAGTTTGCAAAACGGGCAGGAGGCTCGCCCTGCCGAATCAAGACTGGACCTTTGTTTGGCTGCAGCAACACGTACCGTGCCAATGTCGGACGAAACAGATCCACCGCGGGCATCTTTCGCTCGCGCCAAAAAACAGCCAACTGCTGCAGATCCAATTGGCGAAACGGATGCCGTAGTGCCTCGGCGTGAGCATCCACCCAACTCATCCCACGGGTCTCATCCATGATCGGAGGCCACGGAAAGTGATCGAGACGAAGCGTTGGCTTCAGCGAAATCACGACGGCATCCGTTTCCTTTTGCGAGTCGTACCATGCCAGCAAGTCTGCTTGGCCTGACTGACCTGCTTGATCCACTGACTCCTGCGTCACTGGCTGGTGTCCCCAAAGCAATTCCATCAGCGGTCGCCACGTGCCTTCAAAATCACATCCAGCCAAGAACGGCGTCATTGATTCACACCATGAAAGTTTGGTCTGAGTGTGCTGTTCGAGAGCGATCAAACGGTTTTGATCACTTGCATCGACCAATCCAAATCGCAGCTTCACGTCCGCCAGGTAGATCGGATCGAAGGCCTCGCCTAACGTTTTGAGGCGACTGCGAGAGCGATCCGGCGCGTCTCCGTCAGACTCTTCATCCACGAAAGCACCGGCCAGATCTCTCATCGGCGTCTGCCAAAATCGAGTCAAGCGCTCGATGCTTCGATCTGCAATTGCCTGAAATCCTTGTGTCGGCTCGTCAGCATTCAATTGGCGAATCGAACGAACTTCCTCCGCATCCTCAACCAAGGACTGGAACTCCTCCGCACTGGGAACACCAATCCGAAATCCAAGTAACCGATAATCCCGATCACAGATTGCAACAATCGCTCGCGCTGGCAGATTGCGGTTCTCACCACCGGTCAATTTCACGGGCAATCCTGCAGTGAAGAACTGCAGTGCCAAACGTTCGGAAAGACCCGGTCTTCGCTTAAGCGTTGATCTTACCGATTGACTCAAGACCGATTCACACCAGATCGGCTGATGTTTGGATTCCGCTTCGACATCCGTTGCGGATCGTGCTTGATCAGGATACGTGTCGTTGGTGATCACGATCACGGTCAAATGATTGTCCGCTGTCGATGCTGAAACAGACTGAAAGGGAGTTCCCCAAGCAATCGGTTTACTCGCCGCTTCCTCGGCGCGGACAACTCCGACAAGGCACAACAGACACGACAATGTAAAAGCAATTCGCACAATTACCCCAACCGAGCGATTGGATAAGACCCAGCGTCTTCGATTCATCTCACGCTAACGGGCGTCTGCATCAGCGTCAATGAAAGCTTCGTCTATCCATCCAAGCCATCCGCGACCTGGTCGCTCGCCAACACAGCCAACGTCATCACGGTCGCGTTTGGATTGCCCATCGTCAACTGTGGCAACACGCCCGCATCGACACTCCACAGGCGTTCAGTTCCGCGCACCGCAAAGCCTGGAGTGATGACCGAATCCAATTGATCACTGATCGCGTTGGTTCCCACAGGATGATAGAGCGTTTGAGCGTATCGCGCAATCGACTTGGCGATGGCCGCATCGCCGGATCGCTTGCTGCCAGGCAAGAGCTCTTTCTTGATCCACGTCGATAGCGAAGTCTGACTGGCGATAGAACGTGCCAAACTGACGGCCCGAATCATCTCTTGCGCATCCAAGTCGTTTTCGAAGTACCCCGTTTCGATCAACGGTGATGATAAAAGACCAGCATCACCTAGCGTTACCGAACCTCGCGATTGCGGCTGAGTCAAATTGACGCCAAGTGTCATCACAGAGGCAACAGAGGGTTTCGGATAGCTCAAGTAGTGCGTTGGCGTTACATGGATCTGAACCCGAGATTTACTGAACAAACCGCCACACTCAGCGATATTCGATGAAAGTGGTCCGCGGCCAACGATTTGCCATCGAGCGATGTCCTGCGCGGTTGCAGCGGCATCAAATTTCATTTTGCTTTCTGTCTCAAAAATCACTGGCATGATCAGGTGATCTTGAAGCTGCTTGCCAACCAAGTCCCGTTGAACTCGAACATCGATCTGATGTCGGCGTAGTTCGTCTTTCGCACCGACTCCACTGCGCATCAGAATCGCGGGTGAGGCAATTGTGCCAGCACATAGCACGACGCCCTGAGAAGCCATCAGATCACTCGACGAGCTTTCATCGCTCACGCGTATTCCGATTGCGCGGTCGTTGTCCCACAAAATACGATCGACGGTCGCGCGAACGATCTGAACGCTAGCTGCCGGCGGAAGACTGCTCAGCAGACTTGCTGGATTCCACCGACGCCCCTGACGATTGACGCGATCATAGATCATCGGCTGTGCGTCTTCCAATTCTCGGGCAGCCTTCATGAACTGCTTGGACGCGTCGCTCAACCAGCGAGGTGATTCCGGATCGACCATATCGCGGGCGGATTGGTAGGCGAGTTGCAAGTCACGCTCGTTCCAACTTCCACCACTGGCATCCACCAGCATCGCCAGATCGTTGGCGGTCGGCGGAAACCAAATCATCGAGTTGATTCGGCTACTGCCGCCAAGCCCCTTTCCTCGCGGCCAAGTCAGGCGCCGATTGGCGAGCCTGGAATTGGCTTCGGTGGAAAAACTCCAGTCCTCGCCGGAACCCAACAAATTCAACCAACGAGCCGGCCGCTGGCGATCGATTTTGGGTGCCTCGCCCGATGGAGGTTCCACGAGCAAGACGCGAACGCCACGATCTGCCAATCGAGTCGCCAAGATGCATCCCGCCGACCCCGCGCCCACCACGATCAAATCCGCTGGCTCGATAGCGTATTTCATCAGTTTTTTTCGGGATCAGAGGACAAGGGACGGCGAACGACATGGGAAACGGCAAACTCGCGCGAGCGAAAAGTTGGGCGCTGTCGTTTTTGGCGTGAGTCGGCTAGGATTCTTGCGTTGACCATGACCTCCAGTTTTTTTCGATTTAACGAACCATGACTGCACCCGCCAGCGAAAAAACCAACGCTCTTTTCCAAGACATCTCCATCGCTCCACCGGATGCGATTTTGGGCCTGACCGAAGCGTTTGCTGCCGACACCAACCCCAACAAAATGAACCTCAGCGTCGGAGTCTACAAGGACGCTTCCGGGCAAACTCCCATTTTGCGTTGTGTCAAAGAGGCCGAGCAACGGTTGGTGGAAACGGAAAGCACCAAAGGTTACTTGCCAATCGACGGGCTTCCCGACTATCGCCAGCACATTCGCAAGCTGGTTTTCGGCGATCATATCGAACCCGAGCGGATCGCCGTTGCACAAACCCCAGGCGGTACCGGCGCTCTGCGTGTTGCGGCCGGATTCTTGACCACGCAACTGTCGCTCAAGATTTGGATTCCCAACCCAACCTGGGCGAACCATGCAGCCGTGTTCGCCGCAGAAGGTTTGGCGATGGACTCGTATCGCTACTTGGGCGATGACAAAACCAAGCTGGACTTCGAAGGCCTGATCGATGACTTAAAAAACAAGACGTCGATCGGTGATGCTGTTCTTCTGCACGCCTGCTGCCACAACCCCACGGGCATTGATCCAACTTCTGATCAGTGGAAAGAAATCGCGGCCGTCTGCGCCCAGAAGCACTTGCTTCCCGTCATCGACTTTGCCTACCAAGGTTTCGGCGAGGGCCTGCAGGAGGATACCGGCAGCATCCGTACGATCCTGAATGTTTGCAAGGAAGCCTTGGTTTGCAACTCATTCTCAAAGAACTTCGGACTCTATAGCGAGCGAGTCGGTGGCCTTTCCATCGTGACTTCAGATGCAGCGACCGCAACCGCCGTCCAGAGCCAGATCAAAAAAGTCGTCCGCAGCAACTACAGCAACCCACCACGCCATGGCGCGGCAATCGTCGCCACTGTCTTGGACGATGCAGGACTGACCGAGATGTGGCACGAAGAACTTGCCGAGATGCGAACTCGCATCAAACGGCTTCGGGAGTCGTTCGTGACCACCATGAAGACCTCCGGCAAAGGACACGATTTCTCGTTCTTGCTGCCACAGAACGGAATGTTCTCGTTCAGTGGATTGAACAAAATGCAAGTGGATGAACTGAAGTCCAAGCACAGCATCTACATCGTCGGCAGCGGTCGCATCAATGTGGCCGGCATGAGCGAAGATCGAATGGATCAATTTTGCGAGGCAGTTGCTGACGTGATGGAAGCTTAGCGTGGCTGGACCATCCCCTGCCTCCGAACGCGAATTGCGAGAGGAAATGACCTGTCGTGCTCGGTCGCTTTTCGATCGACGTTACACCCACGGCAGCACCGGCAACCTCAGCGTCCGCTTAGGCGATCAGATGTTGATCACGCCGACCAATTCATCGCTCGGCAATTTGGATCCTGATCGAATCGCCAAGGTCAGTTTTGCTGGGGAACATCTTTCGGGCGACAAACCTTCCAAAGAAGCTTTCTTGCACTTGGAAATGTACAAGTCGCGGCCGCATGAGACGGCCGTCGTGCATCTGCATAGCACCTGGTCGGTGGCAGTATCTTGCTTGGCCGATATCGACCCAGAAAACGTCTTGCCGGCGATCACCGCGTACCAAGTCATGCGGGTCGGCAAATGTCCGCTGGTGCCCTACTTTGCACCGGGCGACATGGATTTGGCTGCCGCCGTCGGAGAATCAGCGCGCGATGCCAAAGCGATGCTACTGGCCAATCACGGTCCGGTGGTTTCGGCCAATTCGCTGTCCGCCGCAGTGGCATCCGCGGAAGAATTGGAAGAGACATCCAAGCTGTTTCTGATGCTGCGAGGCTTGCCCACCAAGTTCTTGAGCGACGACGCGGTCGCCGATCTGGCCGCCAAGTTCCCATCCTAGCTTGCATCAACCTTTGGCGAGAACCTTCAAGCTTCTCGCCAAATCTCGATTCTCTTTTTTCACAAGCTGCCCACAAGCAGCGGCAATGTCGTTGCCAAGCGAATAGCGAATCGTTGTCTTGAGTCCTGCCTGCTTCAATTGACTGGCAAATCGATCACGCTGCTCGGGCTGTGTTCCTACCAAATGCGGCGCGTCCTCAATCGGATTGTAGGGGATCAGATTGACATGCACATTCAAACCGTCAAGCCAGCGGATCAATTCCGCCGCATCCTCGACCGAATCGTTCACCCCCTCAAGCATCAGATACTCAATCATCACGGTACAACTCTGCAAGCGATTGACTTCCGCGATCGTATTTCGCAGCTGATCCAAAGGATACTTCCTTGCCAGCGGGATCAACTTTTCGCGAACCTCCTGCCGAACACTATGTAGGCTCAGCGCCAAGTTCACGTCACGGAACCTCTCTGCACAACGCTGCATCGCGTCGGCAACACCGACCGTGGACACCAGAATCTTCGTCGGCGGATGATGAAACCCTTCTTTGGCGGTCAGTCGTTCAAGCGTGCGGTGCAGATTCGCCTCGTTGTGAAACGGTTCTCCCATTCCCATGAACACGATGTTCCGCAACTTCCGGCCCTCCTTGGCGAGCAACTGCCCCGCCTGAAGAACCTGATCCAAAATCTGTTCTTCAGAAAGATCCTGAGCGATCCCCATCTTTCCGGTCGCGCAAAAATCGCACGCTGCCGCGCAGCCCACCTGACTTGAAACACAAAGCGTGGTTCGGCCGCTGGCGATCCGCAACACGACCGCTTCGATCAGCATGCCCGGCTCAGTGCGAAACAACAGCTTGGTTGCCCCGTCGATTTCAGAATCGCAGCGCCGGAACAATCCGAGGCAGTGCAAACGCAAACGCTCGGCCTTCGGAAAACTGGCGGTCGCCTGCTGAT
>JBGCGI010000117.1:0-5077 GCA_045110715.1 Rubripirellula sp. | reverse complement strand
CTGGTTTGTGTCGAATCTTGCCTGGGCGACTGGGGAGTTTTTTTCGCGGAGCGTTTCCGGGCGAGAGCTTTGCCCACGCCGCGCTGAAAGGCACACGCACTCCGCCTTCGTAGTGCGATCCTTTCTTGCCGCGAAGTGGTGCGGCGCAGGCGACATCGTGTTGATGGCCCAAAGGTGCGTCACTACCGTTGTCGCCCAAGAAGAAGACCATCGTGTTCTCGGCAACGCCCAGTTCCTCAAGATGATCCAGCACGTCACCAAGCGACTTGTCCATTCCTTCAATCAGCGTTGCGAAGTTCTGTGCGTTTTTCGGCTTGCCCGAATCCTTGTAGTGATCTGCAAACCTCGGATCGGATTGATGGGGCCCATGGACGGCATAGTGTGCGAAGTACAGCAGGAACGGTTGCTTTGATTTGACGGCATCATCGACTCGAACATTCGCCTCGATCGTCAAAGCCTCGCTGAGAAACGTCTTGCCACCGTGGTACTTTTCTAAGTGAGGCACTGCGTGATGTGCTCGTTTGGTGCCAAGTCCATATTTCTCCTCGGCGTAGTAGCTGCCCGGGGCGCCAAAGCAATGGCCGCCGACGTTGACATCGAAACCAAGATTCAAAGGATCTGCACCCTCAGATTCTCGTGAACCAAAGTGTCCCTTGCCAACATGAATGGTGCGATAACCGTCCGCGCTCAACAGGCCCGGCAATGAGACTTCGCCCTTCTTGAGGCCTAACCAGTTCCAGTCGGGCGGACCAAACTCGCCGCGATTGTCGGAGTCGGGCCGGATCCAATTGGTTGCGTGATGACGGGCGGCGTTCTGCCCCGTCATGATCGAAATTCGCGTCGGCGAACACACACTCATCGCATAAAAGTGATTGAAGCGAATTCCCTGCGCGGCCAACCGCTCCATGTTCGGTGTTCGATAGTAGTCGTTGAGCGGATACCGCTTCGGTTGCCCGTTGTTGTCGGTCAAGAACGGAAGGGACGTGTCCATCACGCCCATGTCGTCCACCAAGAAAACGATCACGTTGGGTTTGTCCGCGCTGACCGGATCAGCCATCGCAGGATATGAAACCGTGACGAAGAGGAGCAAGCAAACGCATCGCAGCATGATCACAGACCTAGAGTTGTTGTTCTTGATGGAATGGGAAGCGGCGAAGCCTCACCTCCCAGCAAACTTGGAGATAGGAACACCGTTGCAAGGCGAGCATTCTAGCAGAATGGTTCCCTCGTCCTGCTGTGAAGACGCCTTTTGCAAGCAATCGGATCACCCGGTTTTTGCTGGACTTTCTGAGTTTGGCTGGTCGGCGAGGGCGGGTTCTGGATTGGGCTAAGGAATCTTGGCAGATGTTGCTACTCTCGGCGGATTCCATCACGCACGCCAATGAGGGTTCCAGCCATGGGTCCATTCTCCGCAAACGCTCAACTGAAGTCGATCAAGGAACTCCTGAATTCAGTTGCTGGTCCTTTGGATTTGAACGCCAGTGTCACCCTTTGGGACGGAGACGTGGTGCCGCTAGGGCCAGCGGCCGACGGCAAGCACACGATCGAGATCTCTGGTCCTGGTGTGATCGGATCGCTGATTCGCCGGCCGACCTTGGAAACGATTGTGCGTTTGTATGCGACGGGACACATCAGTTTTCAAGGCGGCGACCTGATTGATTTCTCCGAGGCCTTTCGAACGGACCGCTCCAATCGCCAGCAGTTGAAGAAAATCAGCAAGACGATGTTGGTCAAGCAAACGCTGCCGTTCCTGTTTGCAAAAACGAACGTGGATGACTTGAAGGCAGGTTTCTCTGACGACATGGTTGGTCGCGCCGAAAGCAAGCGAGACAATTCCGACTACATCCAGTTTCACTACGACGTGGGCAACGAGTTCTACAAGTTGTTTCTCGGCAAAGAGATGGTTTACACGTGCGCTTACTTCAAGGACTGGAACAACTCACTGGATCAGGCGCAGTTTGACAAATTGGACATGATTTGCCGCAAGCTGAGAATTGAGCCCGGCGAAAAGATGCTGGACATTGGTTGTGGCTGGGGCGGCTTGATCTGTCACGCGGCGCAACACTACGGCGCGGTCGCTCATGGGATCACGCTTTCACAAGAACAGCACGACTACGCGAAAGCGAAGATCGAAGAGTTGGGCCTGACCGATCAGGTCAGCGTATCGATCTGTGACTACGCGGATCACCAAGGGAGTTACGACAAGATTTCCAGCATCGGAATGTCGGAGCACATCGGCGTGGCGAACTACCCACGCTACTTCGACAAGATCAATTCATTGCTTCGAGATCGTGGCTTGATGTTGAATCACGCCATCGCCCGACGTGCCAAGAAATCGAAGCGGCACGCTGCCCGCATTCGCCCAGAACGCAAGTTTCTGTTGAAGTACATCTTTCCAGGATCGGAACTGACTCCGGTGGGGATGACCACCGACTTCATGGAGAACAGCGGATTCGAGGTGCATGATGTCGAATCCTGGCGCGAGCACTATGCACTGACGACCAAGTACTGGTGCAAGAATCTCTCGGCGAACGAAGACCGTGCGATCGAGTTGGTCGGCGCTGAACGTTATCGTCTGTGGGTTGCCTACTTGGCGGGAGCGTCCGGCGGATTCACTGCCGGTTCGATCAAGCTGTTTCAAGTCGTGGCAACCAAACGGGCCAGCAAAGGGTTGTCGGGCATGCCGCCAACCCGCGAGCATCTCTACCGCGCTGCTTGAGCCTGCGGAGAGTGATGCAGGTCGAATCGTAATCCTGGAACAGATCTCACGTTGCGCGTTTCGCGCAACATGATCGTCTGTTGGGTCGGATCACGATTCGAGGGCCGTTGGTCGTCGTCGGGCCTACTTCGAGCGTTTCTTGGGTTTTCCCGAGTGTCGCTTGCCACCGTGCGCGTGGGGTGGCCGTGTGTCCTTTCGCTTTCCGGGACCGCCCTTTCCAGGTCCACCTTTCCCAAATCGACGCTTTGGCCCATCTGACTTGGAATCGCGATCGGAGCTGCCGTGATCTTTGGCAATTCGCATCAGCTTGCCAGAGATTCGAACGGTTTGCAGTGACTCGAAGATGTCTTGGGGCATGCCTTCGGGTAGATCGACGGTGCTGTAGCCATCGAGAATCTTGATCGGTCCGATGAACTCACCATCGATGCCAGCTTCGTTTGCAATCGCACCAACAATGTTGCCGGGTTTGACACCATCGCGGTGCCCGACCTGCAGGCGAAACCGCTCCATGCCATCTTCGGGGGGCCCGATTTCACGTGAGCGTCGCGGACGATCGAAGTTATTGTCGGATTGAAAACGATCGCGTCGATTCTTTTCGCGAGGTTCGTCGCGATCGGAACGCTTTCGAGCTGGGCGATCTTTCATCAAGAACGAGCGTCCCTGCTGACCGATCTCGGCGAGTGCGGCGGCGATGATCTCCATTGGCTTGCCGGTTTCTTCTGCATACTCGCTGATCAGTTCCTTGAACATCGTCAGGTCGCTGGAGGCGGTGACCTTGGTGATCTGTTCCTTGAACCGTTGCACACGCATCTCGTTGATGTTGTTCGCGGTCGGTTTCTCGACGACTTCGATTGGCTGCTTGGTGGCACGCTCGATCATGCGAAGTTTGCCACGCTGAGCGTTGGTGAGGAAAATGATTGCCTCGCCACTTCGGCCAGCGCGACCGGTTCGCCCTACGCGATGAATGTAGGACTCCGAGTCGTGCGGCAAGTCAAAGTTGAACACATGGCTGACACGGGAAACGTCCAGCCCACGAGCGGCCACGTCGGTTGCCACCAACACGTTGAGGTGTCCTGCTTTGAACTGCTCGATGGTTCGCTCGCGTGTTTTCTGAGGCATGTCGCCATTGAGGGCAACCGCGGACAGTCCATTGCGGGTGAGGTTTTCGGCAACTGAAAGCGTTGCGATCTTCGTTTTGGTGAACACAATCACGCCATCGGTTTCTTCGGCTTCCAGGATCCGCGTCAGCACATCGATCTTGTCGCGTGGCGAAACGAAAATAGCACGTTGCCGGATTGACTCCGCAGTCATCGTCTTGCGTTTGATCGTGATCTGGATCGGATCATTCAAGTAACGTTCGGCGATTCCACGAATGGGGCCGGGCAGGGTTGCGGAGAACAATGCGATCTGTCGTTCGTCTGGTGTTTTCTCAAGCACGAATTTCACGTCCTCGAGGAATCCCATGTTCAGCATCTCGTCGGCTTCATCGAGTACCAAGCACTTGAGGCCGCTGACGTCCAGCGTTCCGCGGTTGATGTGGTCGATGACGCGGCCCGGTGTGCCAACAACGACTTGCACGCCGCGACGCAACTGCCGCAACTGCGGCTCGTAGTCCTGTCCGCCATAAATGGTTGCGATTGAGAAGTTGGGAAGGTTCGCTCCGTAGGTCGAAAACGACTTGGAAACTTGCATCGCAAGCTCACGTGTCGGAGCCAGTACGAGCACTTGTGGCTTGCGGCTCTTCTTGCTGAGCTTGCAGAGGATGGGAAGGGCGAAGGCGGCTGTCTTGCCGGTGCCGGTTTGCGATTGCGCCAGAACGTCTCGGCCAGCCACCATGTGTGGGATGATCTCAGCTTGGACGTCGGTTGGTGTCACATAGCCGGACGACTCAATGGCTTGCTGAATTTCAAAATTCAGCGGA
This sequence comes from Rubripirellula sp., assembly GCA_045110715.1. GTDB lineage: Bacteria > Planctomycetota > Planctomycetia > Pirellulales > Pirellulaceae > Rubripirellula. The sequence continues at coordinate 437 of JBGCGI010000117.1, read as the reverse complement.
AGGTCATGGAACGTTTCGATCTTCTTTGGACCAGCAGGCTTCTTCTTTGCCGGTTCAGTCGAACTTGCTTGTTCGACAACTGCCTGGGGTGCTTCAGCAGCAGGCTCTTGCTCTCGGACTGCAGCAACTTCCGATGGAGTCTTGGCAGCGGTCTTTATTTGCGGCTCGGCGGTCGCTTCTGGCTGAGTTTTGACGGTCGCTTCTGGCTGGGTCTCGGCGGTCGCTTCTGGCTGAGTCTCGACGGTCGCTTCTGGTTGAGTCTCGGCGGTCGCTTCTGGTTGCGTCTCGACGGTCGCTTCTGGCTGAGTCTCGACGATCGCTTCTGGTTGAGTTTCGGCGGTCGCTTCTGGCTGAGTCTCGACGATCGCTTCTGGCTGAGTCTCGACGATCGCTTCTGGCTGAGTCTCGGCGGTCGCTTCTGGCTGAGTCTCGGCGGT
>JBGCGI010000116.1:0-4087 GCA_045110715.1 Rubripirellula sp. | reverse complement strand
AGCATCAAATGTCCACCACAAATGGTTCTCCGTCACTTCTTCCAACGGAGTGGTCCCAACGCGTTTTGTGCCGAAGTCAAATGAGGAGCCACCGGTATCCGTGCCCCCTTCACCAAAGCCGACGATCGTTAGCGTCTCTCCGATCTCGGGCTGAGCTCGCATGATCTGCATTGGCTCAACGCCTTCGACAGGACGATCCAACTCCATGATGGCCAAGTCCCAGCCGGCATCGAATTGAGCGTCGTTGTACTGCGGGTGCGTGAACTCCGCGCTAACCTGATACGTCTCTCCACCAACTTGGAAGGACATCTGCTGTGGGGTCGCTCCGACGGTGCAATGCGCGGCCGTCAAAACGTGCGTGGGCGAGATCAGCGTCCCTGTACAGCCGTTGTTGACGATCCCCACGGCATCAAATTCAGCGGTCTCCTGACCATTGACAATGCGTCGTTCGGGCATGTCGTTGAAGACAAGCTCACTAGAATCGAAATGCAGCTGACTGCTGACCTCGGCCGCTCGCGGTGCTTCGCCTTCGGCTAGGAGCCCTTCATCGTTGCCTAAATCCGCCGCCATCAGTCGTCGTTCTTCGAGCGGCTGCACTTGCAAGCTGCGCGAAGTAGATGGAGACAAACTACTTCGAAGCTTGAATCGTTTGTGCGTTCGTTCCATGTTAAAATCCTGCCTGTAAGAAAAGGTGCTGGGAGAAGACTCGGAAATCCCAAGTGACACCTGCCTTACGAGGCGGTTTTTAGATTCTTGCACGAAGACGAAAAATATTTTGAATTCCATTTCCGGAAAATCGACCGAATCAGAGCGGACCCAAACGACGTTCACGAGTTTGACGCTGCTGCGCCGGATCGGGGACGCTTCCGATTCCGCCGCGTGGGAACAGTTCGTCGACCGCTACGCCCCGAAAATTTTTTCCTGGTGTAAGCGAAATTTGCTGCAAGATTCGGATGCGGCCGACGTAACCCAAGAAGTGCTCACCAAACTGGTCACGACGATGGCCGGCTTCAAGTACGATCGCAGTCGCGGTTCCTTCCGTGGCTGGCTGAGAACGGTCACCACCAACACGATCCGGGATATCGGTCGCCGACGCAAAACCGTCCAGTTGGACAATAGCACCACTTGCCCCTTTGATCGCATAGCTTCCCCCGAATCTGTTGACGCATTAACCGAATCCATTGAGCAAACGTACCGAAACGAGATCCTCGAACAAGCAAGTCAGCTCGTCCAACTCCGTGTGCAGCCGAAGACTTGGCAGGCATTCGAGCTGTCGAGCCACCAAAATTTGTCAGCAGCCCAAACGGCGGAGCAATTGAACATCAAAATCTCCGAAGTCTACGTCTCCAAGAGTCGGGTCCTGAAGCTGCTTAAAGAAGTCGTCTCTCAACTCGAACAGCAACAAGAAAATTGATCGACCCCACTCGCCACTGTCCAGAACCCGCCGCGCTCCTGACTTGGCTGTCGAACGCGCCCGACAGCGACTCCAGCAGTGCGGAAACGTCCCTCGCAAACCATGTCGATGAATGCAGCAGTTGTCAGGCCCTCATTGAAGAGTTGCTCGCGGAATCGTCAGCGAACCTCGACGTGAGTTCCTCTCAGGCCGACGACTCCGAACCACTTGCAACGCAAGTCGCCGCGCAGATCAAGGAACAGCTGCGCGAACGCGAGCCCGGCGAATTCACGTTTGCGCCCGGCGACCAATTGGACGACTATGAGATTTTGGCCTGGGTTGGCGGCGGTAACAGCGGGCATGTCTATCGTGCCTCGGACAATCGTCTTTCGCGAACCGTCGCGCTCAAGGTACTGAAACCCGATTATTCCAACAGCGGACTGGCGCGTCTGAAACGCGAGGCGAAGGCGGTCGCCGCAGTCAGCCACGAGCACATCGTTGGACTTTTCGACGTCCGCTTGGAGGCCGGGCCTACACCGTACTTAGTGATGGAGTGGGTTGCCGGTGGAACTGTTCGACAACTGGTTCGCTCCCGTGGACATCTTGACTGTCGAGAGGCCGCACGCATCGCTAGCCAAGTTGCGGGCGCGTTGGCTGCTGCGCACGACCAAGGCCTCATCCATCGCGACTTGAAGTCGGCCAACGTGCTGCTGTCCAATACCGGAGAATCCAAGCTGGCAGATTTCGGTTTGGTGCGTGACCTGGAAAGCGATTCCAACTTGACGCGAGAGCACATCGTCGCGGGCACGCCGGCTTACATGGCCCCCGAGCAAATTCAAGATGCACGAAATGTGGATGGTAGAGCCGATCTCTACTCGCTCGGCGTCATGCTGTACGAAATGCTCACGGGCGAACTTCCATTTCGCGGCGTGGAGCGAATGGTCTTGCATCAATCGCTACATCAAGATCCCAAGCGTCCGAGACTTCTGAACGACCAGATTCATCGCGACGTGGAGACCATCTGCCTGAAATGCTTGGCCAAGTCACCTCAGGAACGTTACCCGACGGCGAACGAGCTTCAAGCGGACCTCGACCGATTCCTCGCTGGTGAACCCATTGAAGCTCGGCCCATAGGACTGGCAACGGTCGCTTGGCGTTGGTGCCGGCGCAATGCTGCCTTGGCTAGCGCGTTGGCCGTCGCCCTACTTGCAGTCCTTTCCCTGACCATAGGCTCGACGCTGGCGGCGATACAACTGCGCTCCACGTCTTTGACTGCCCAGCAGAACGCGGCACTCGCAAACCGCGGTCGGAACCACCTTCAAGACACGTTGCGCCAGCTGGTCTTCGACGTAAATGAGATCCTTGACGCCGAAGCCGTGGACTTGGACGAAGCTCAGGAGCGACTGCTGGTCGTTGCCATCGACGGCCTTCGCAAAGCAGCCGAGCTCGGCGAAGGTGCGCAGGATGAAAGCTCGGCGGCCTCGAAGAATCGATTGGCTCGCGTCTTGTTTCGGCTGGATCGCGATGCCGAAGCCGAAGCTTACTTTCAAGAAGCGCTCGAGGAAACAGAAACGCTCATCGCAAGTGGCTACCAATCACAACCTATCTGGACGGAGAAGCTTTATGCATTGCAAGGACTTCAATCGATTGCGGACTACGAAGAACAAACTGAACTAGCCGATTCTTTGCAGACACGTATCGACGTTGAAATTCCGTCGAACGTTCTCGATGCTTTTGAAGAGCAACAACTGGGGACGACCTGGTTAGATGAATTGAGTTGGATCAGTGAATCGGAGCCCGAGGTCGCTGCCAGCCGATTGTGCGATGCCGTCAAGGAATGGGATGTCGACTTCGGAACAACGGAGGTACGAGAAACACTCAGCTCAGTACTACTGCTGGCTCAGGAGATCGACATCGCGCTAGTGTCCGCCGAAAAATACGCCGCCGCAGACCAGCTGTGGCAAACACTTTTGGGCGCCACCACTGATCCGGAAGTAAGCGAGCTGGATCACGAAGCATACTCGGATCTAGCCTATGCCCAATTCGTTTGCCTCAACGGCAAATCCTGGGTGGCCTATGCACTAGAGCAACGGAAGCAGTTTGTCGAATTGCAGAAAGCTGCTTTTGACGCTGCCCCCAGGGATCCGCAGCAGCCCGATCACTTTGAGTGGTCCGTCCGTGAGGCCATGCATGACGCGAGCGTCACACTTCTGGATACTACAATCAACTCCCAGCCGGACTTACTGCTGCAACACGCTGCATGGTTTACGAAGGTTGCCCAGCAGGACACTCATAACGTCGAAAAGTTAGTCGAGGACTACAACGAAGACCTGCAGTCGCCTCATGGCTATTGGACGATCGACTATCTAGTCAGTCGAACGCACTACGCGCAGTTATTGGATATTTTGGGAGAACAAGATTCAGCGTCTGAGCAAGCCGCCTCCATCCATACCATGCTCGAACCGATTGACACTTCCGAGTTTCGTAGAGCCGATCGCCGCTTGCTACGGGAGATTCGGCAGATCATCGACGAACTACTTTCTCAGAAGTGAAGTGACCAACGCTACGGCAGACGTCCCAGCAATTGCCGATACAAGTTGATATCATCAGCGATGTCCGTGTGCTGGGCAAGTTCATTGATAACATTCAGGTAATTCTTGAGTTGCCGTAGCGGCCGAAGCACGTCGACAACAA
>JBGCGI010000115.1:0-14549 GCA_045110715.1 Rubripirellula sp. | reverse complement strand
CGCTGCGAGTGCGGACGTCTGGCCGTTGCCGCTTTGGAGTAGCGATGATGACTGAGTCTCCTGAGTCGATCACGGTTTGGTTCGAGCAGCTTCGCGAGGGAGATCCGAATGCCGCGGAAAAGCTGTGGTCTCGGTTCTTCGATCGTTTGGTTGGAGTTGCCCGTGAACAGCTTGCAACTGCCAATCGTCGAATGGCTGACGAAGAGGACATCGCGATCGGCGTGATGGCTGCACTCTGTCAGTGCGCCGACCGCGGTAAACTACCCAGCATCGAAAACCGCAACGACTTGTGGCGTCTGCTAGTCAAATGGACGCAGCATGATGTGATCGACCATGTTCGGAACAGCAAACGAGCCAAGCGAGGTTCCAATGCCGTGTGGGGAGACTCGATCTTTGCCGAGGCGGACCGGGAGGGCGGGTTCGACGTTTTCGCCGATCTGGTAGCGACCCCCTCGGTCCTGCTCGAGATGGACGAACAATTCAGGCTGCTGCTCGATCGCCTGCCCGATGCCAAGTTGAAACAGTTGGCGCTTCGCAAGATGGAAGGCTTCACCAATGAGGAGCTTGCCGAGCAAGCGGGCGTTTCGCCCCGAACGATCGAGCGAAAACTGAAGCTGATTCGAGATTTTTGGTCTTAGCCGCGACGTCCCGCAGAGTTTTCTGCAATCTTCTTCGATTCTCTGCGTGACATCCGCAGACGTCTTCGGCCTGTCGCCATGGCGGGGAACTGAACCCTCCTCCACCTCATTCTGTGTGTAAACTGTTGAGAGTGGCGTATCCAGCAGTCTTGAAGGCCCAACGTGATGTCCAGCTCCTCCCTGCTCAACGATTCATCATCCGCGAATTTGCGTCGTATGCTGATGGATGCCAAAGGGGGTGACACGGAGAGTTTGGGGCGACTTCTTCAGTCTTATCAGAATTACCTGAAGCTTCTGGCGCGGGCCCAGCTGGACGACAAGGTTCGTGGTCGAGTCAGCCCGTCGGATGTGGTTCAAGAAACGATGCTGGAGGCTCATTGTGACTTTGCTAAGTTTCGCGGTAACAGTGACGGCGAGTTCTTTGCCTGGCTGCGAAAAATTCTGGTCAACAATCTAGCCAGAGCCGTCGAACGGCATGTCCTGACAGCTAAGAGGGATGTCCGTCGTGAAGTATCACGTTTGAAGATCAACGCATCGCTGGATCGATCAGCGATGAAATTGGAAGCCATGTTGGCTGACCATCGACCGAGTGCAGAAAGCGACGCGACGGTTCAAGAACAATTGGTCGAATTGGCCAACGCGTTGGCGGGGCTGTCACCTGAGTATCGCGATGTGATCGTGATGCGCCATCTGGAAGGGATTCCGTTTGCCGATATTGCCAAGCGAATGGAACGCAGCAGCGGTGCGACTCGGATGCTTTGGCTGCGAGCCATCGAGCAACTTCGCGGATTGATGAAGCAATCGGAGGGGATGCCATGATCCGGCCCCACGAAGATTCCATTCTCTTGCAGGTCGACGACGATCTTCTGGATTCGCTGACCGAAGCGTCTCAGGAACGCCTGGGAGAAATCCTGGAAGACTACCTGGGGGATCTTGAGGCGGGCGAGCCGGTGGATCGAGCAGCAATCGTGGATGCAAACCCCGAGCTAGCCGGCGTCTTGAACAAGTACCTCAACAGTATCGATGCCCTGCACCAAGCCGGCGTCGCTGTGGGCGCAGAAAACGCGTCTCAGTCGGCGTCGTCGATCAACGCGATGTCAGCCGCCATCGACAACCAGCTGCCGCAATCGTCGCGTTTAGGCGACTATGTCATCAAGGAGGAAATCGGCCGGGGCGGAATGGGAATCGTGTACGCCGCCGACCAGATTTCACTCGGGCGGAAAGTGGCCCTCAAGACGCTGCCGTTCGCGGCGGTGTTGGATCCGAAGCAGGTTGCTCGCTTCAAGAACGAAGCACAAGCCGCAGCTGGGCTGCATCACCCCAACATCGTTCCCGTCTACGGCGTGGGCAGCGAACGCGGTGTGCACTACTACAGCATGCAGTTGATCGAAGGTCAGTCGCTGGAACAGGCGATTCGCCAACTGAGATCACAGGACCAGCCGACCGACGGCAGCCAATCGGTCTCGCCGAATGCATCCACCCAACCGATCTCGCAGCATTTTTCAACACAGAAATCGATTCGCAGTCGCGAGTTCGCCAATTCGGTGGCCCGCCTGGGGCAGCAAGCCGCGGCAGCCCTGCACTACGCCCATGAAAATGGAGTCGTGCATCGCGACATCAAACCCAGCAACTTGATGCTGGACGCAGCCAGCAAGCTTTGGATCACCGATTTCGGGTTGGCTCGGATCAACAACGCGTCCAACTTGACCGTTAGCGGCGACATGATTGGCACGGCTCGCTACATGAGCCCCGAACAGGCAGCCGGTCGGATGCACGAAGTGGATCGGCGAACCGATATCTACTCGCTTGGCATCACACTCTATGAACTCCTGACTCTGACCCCCGCTTTCGACGGCGCAACCCGGCAGGAACTGCTACGGGCGGTGGAGAACGAGTCGCCGATTCCCGTTCGACGCCTGAACCCATCGATTCCATTTGATATGGAAACGATCGTGATGAAGGCTATCGAAAAGCGGCCCGAAGAACGGTACTCCAGCGCCGAAGCTTTTGCGGAAGACCTGGAGCGGTTTGTGCACGGTCGGCCCACGATGGCAAAACGTCCCGGGCTCGTCGAGCACGCTTTTCGTTGGGCCAATCGCCATCGGAGAACCGTTGCCACGGTGGTCTGCGCCATGTTGATTGGCTTGCTGGTCACCAGCGTTAGCGCCATGATGATTCGCGCCGAGCAAAAGCGAACTGACGAACAAGCACAGCGAGCAGCAAACTACTTGCGTGAAACGCAGCGTGTGGTCGACAATTTCGGCGCTATGGTGGAACAGCGACTGGAACACCTTCCAGGCAGCAGTCGACTCCGAGTCGAGTTGCTGGGTGAGCTTGAAAAGTACTACAGCGGTTTCTTAGCTCAAGCCAGCGATCAGCCCTCCTTTGCGATCGATCTTGCCAAGACGCAGTTTCGCTTGGCCGCCGTTCACCAGCGACTTGGGGAATACGACCGCGCGATGGAAGGCTACCAACAATCGCTTGGTGGATTCGAAGCACTGGCAAAAAAGATGCCGGGCGATGCAGATCGATTGGCGGACATCGCAGTCTGCCATAACAACCTTGGTCAAGTGTCAGCGAAAACTGGCGACACCGAATCAGCTTGCCAAAGATACCGAAAGGCAATCGACGTCTACCGTCCGATCGCAGTTTCAGGTCACACCGACGCGCGAATGGGTTTAGCCCAGTCGCAAATGAATTTGGGACTGCTGCTCTCGACGGCAAAGGACACCCATGCAGTGAAAACGCTTCAGGAAGCGATGTCTGCGTTGCTGACGTTGTCTTCCGAGCAGCCTGAAAACATGAATTTGATCGACCAAATTGCACTGTGCGAGAACAATCTCGCTTCGGTGGTGATGAATTCAGATCTGGAGCTTGCTGAAACGCTGCTGCATCAGGCAACCGATCGCTATGCAGCATTGTCGTCGGCCCGCCCAGCATCCCCGGAGCATCGCAGTGACCACGCGATGGCTTTAAGTAACTTGGCTGCTGTTTTGGTGCGGCAAGGAAAACCTGAATCGACCAGCGAAATTCTGCGTCGTGTGGTTACAGTTCGCGAACAGCTTTTGCAGATGGAACCCAACGTTGCATCTCATTTTTACGATCTTGTTGCCACTCACCAGCGAGTGGGGCAATTCTCCGCTTCGCAGTCTGACCTGCCGGCTGCCGCTGGTGCTTTTCAGCGAGCCATTGAATTGCTGAACGAACGCGTCGAAGTGCACCCGAGTGAACATTGGTCATTGAGCAATCTCGGACAAACGACCAGCAATTTGGCTATGATTGAGGAACAACGACAAGAACTCGATCTCGCCGTGAAACTTCTCAAGCAGGCGGTCGAACTGCAACAGTCCGCGATGGACGTTGGCAAAGAGTCGAATCAAGCGCCGGATCGAAAGCTGATCCAACATCATGAAGAACAGCTTGCTCGCATCCGTGCGACAATGGGGACATGAGATGAAATCGAATCAGCGAATTCGAACAATGACACTTCGCAGACTTCAGCGTCGATTCGCGCGGATCGAACAACTGGAAGCCCGCGTTGTGCTCGATGGAACGTCGCAGCTGGGTGCCATTCAACCGGCGGAGTTATCGACCATCGATTTCCCAGTCAACGACGACTTCTCGCGGATAGTTCATCCGGCTAGGCCCATTGACGCAAATACTGGCACCTTAGGACATTTCGGAGCGGGTGTCCTAAGGTACAGCTTGGATGCGGTTGAGTTTGACAACTACGTGATGGACTGGCACCTCGAGCAAACGCGAGCAGACGTCGGAGACACAGGGTCCCACTTCGTCGCGGACGCGGAGGCTTTGCGGGGGCCCAGCACTGTCGAAATAACGCCAGTGGTCCCTGCAGAGCCGCTGGAGGCTGTCGTCCCAATCGATCAGCAGCAACCAATCAACGCGGTGGTGCGATTCGAGACGCCTGCGAGTTCGACCGTGAACGTCAAGTCGACCTTCGAATCCACGGTTAGCGAGACGCCGGCCGATCATTCGCCAGTCTACCTCTCTACGCGGGGCGACGATCCTGGCCTGCTCGACGATCCCTCGGAAATCCCATTCCCGCCTGTTCGGGGAATCCTGTCACCTTCCCCTTCACCCCATGAACCAAGTTCGCTGGCGTCCATTGCCAGCCTGATCCGTAGCCAGCCTGACGGCGGTAGCGAAGAATCCACCGAGCGGATCGCCGAACGCCAGCCAGCATCCGCCACGCCAGATCAGGCCTCCACCGTTGCCATGACGCAAGACCGCTACTTCCAAGACGGGCAGTCCCCTCGGACGGCTGTGGCTTGGTCTGCACATGCATCTGCGAGCACGACTCGACGACATGTCGCGGCATTCCAAACGGCCAATCGGAATTCTACACCCACCTCCCATGATGTGGTGTTGGTCAACAGGCCTCAGACCAACAACGACACGGACACCCATGCACCTGCCCTCGAGCGTTTGGTTCAGACCATTGCCGAAACGATTTGGCTGCAATCAAACCGGGAGCCGAACGCGATTTCCTTTGGCAGTCAGCCGGCCGAATCTGAATCGATCGAGCGAAGCCGTCATGAAACTCGAATGGTCGTGCAGTCCAACGACGGTTTGTTCCATGAACCAACCGACGTGATCGACGAAGAAATTCGGGACGCGCTGATCGCCCAGTATCAACCACTGTCGATTCTGATTGGCGTCTCGCTTGTCTCGGCTCACCTGATCGCTGACGCGCGACAAGAGAAACGCGTGGACAACCGTCGGCTTCGCAGATAGCAGACTTTCGTCGACTTGGGTGTTGAACAATCGCCCAATTGTTTCGCTCGAGAAGCGACAATTGTTCTACACGATGAAACGCGAGCGAGGATCAATCTGGGGTGTCCAGATAGGGGTCTTGGCCGATTTCACGCTGCATCTTCTTGCGTTCTTTCTCGTGATGCATCAGCACCATTCGATCGCGGAAATGCCGGCGTTCGACTTTCCGTTGGGCTTTGCGAAAGAGTCCAGCGTAACGATCGACGCTGCCTGCAATCGCCTCACCCTGCTCAGACAGCTTCTTAGCCCGCTTTGGCCCTAGGCCGCCCTTGAGGATATCGTCATCCAAGGACAAGTATTGACGATACGATCCTGGATCACCCTGACGTCCGCAACGACCGATCAACTGGCGGTCAATCCGGGCCGCGTCGTGAAGCTCGGTGCAAATCACATGCATGCCACCGATATCCTCGATGCCAGGTGCCAGTTTCACGTCGGTACCACGCCCTGCCATGTTGGTTGCGACGGTCACCCTCGCTCTTTCACCAGCGTCGGCAACAATCTCTGCTTCCTGCTCGACATTGTTCGCATTCAGAACTTGATGCTCAATGCCAAGTGCCGTCAACATGTGAGAAAGGACCTCGCTCTTGTCGATCGAGCGAGTACCAATCAGCACGGGGCGACCTTGTGCGTGGACCTCTTCGATCTCTTTGACAATTGCCTCGAACTTCTTCTCCATTGAGCCAAACACGCGGTCGGGAAGTTGCTTTCTCTTGGGAGGCTGATTGGTAGGAACTCGGATCACGGGTGTTCGATAAATGCGGCGAAGCTCACCTGCACTCGATGCCGCGGTACCAGTCATACCAGCCAGATGCGGGTATCGGAGGAACAAGTCCTGCACGGTGATGCGAGCCGCTTGCCCTGTTGGGACCGAGATTTCGATTCCCTCTTTGGATTCAATCGCCTGATGGATTCCGTCGCGCCACTTTCGGCCCTCTGCCAAACGTCCGGTGAATTCGTCCACAATCACGATCTCGTCGATACCTTTGTCACCCGGACGCACGACGTACTGGCGATCGAGCAAGAATTCCTTGAAGACCTTGATCGATCGCTCGGTGTATTCGTACATGTCCACCAAGCCCATCGTGCGGACCAAATCACTTTTGGGCAAAGAGCGAACTTTCTGCCGTCCACGAGCGGTCAATTCGTATTGCTTGGTATCTGGATCGATGGTGTAGTGCTCTTCTTCCTCGTATTCGGGCGCGTGCTTGGACGCCCATTGATAGGTTTCGACGATCTGATCTCGAACCGTATCCTCAATACTACCAATGATCAGCGGCGTTCGAGCTTCGTCAATCAGGATGCTGTCCGCCTCATCCACGAGGCAAAAGTGCATGCCTCGCATCACGATTTGGTCACCACTGTCACTGAATCCGCCTGCTCCATCGCCCAGCATTTCGGTCTGCAGTCGGTTCTGTGCACGCAGCAAAAGACGGTCACGCAAGAAGTCGAGGCCGAATTCTTTGGCAGTTCCATAGGTGACCGAAGCAGCGTAAGACTTCCGCCGCGCGGGCTGATCATCGGAGGTTTGGATAATGCCCACCGTCAGGCCAAGTCGCTCAAACAGCGGCCGCATCCACTCGGCGTCACGTTTGGCCAGGTAATCGTTCACCGTCGCGAGATGAGCGCCTTTGCCGGTCAGCGAATGCAAATACAGCGGCAGGGTCGCCGTCAGCGTTTTACCCTCACCCGTCTGCATTTCGGCAATGCAACCTTCAAAGAGGGAAACACCACCAATCAGCTGGACATCGTAGTGCCGCATGGAAAGCGTTCGACGTCCCGACTCGCGGACCAACGCGTACGCTTCGGGCAAGAGGATCGAGAGCTTCTCGCCCGCCATCGCTCGGTATCTCAATGCTAACGATCGTTTGCGGAGCGAAGCATCATCTTCCTTCTCCAACGTGGATTCGAGACCATTGATCAGGGCCAGTTGTCGGCGCCAGCGCAGCATCTTGGTGCGAAATCCGCGTGCCGACATGACCGAGAGCGTTCGCCGTGACTGGGCGCGGCGCAGTGTGTTGGCGTCCGCGGGCGGATGGACGGGAACGGATTCAACCTCTTCGATGGCGGCATCCACGAGTTCCACGTCCTCGTTCACAACCAATTCCTGTGGAACGGGCTCTTGGCCCAACGGAACTGCCAGTTCGTTGCTCTGAGGTTCGGGGTCCTTTTCACCAGCCGACATCGATTCTGCTTTGTCTTGGGAGGTCATGGAAAGTGGATTCGAAATGCACGTCTTAGGAAAGTTTGGCGAAGAGTCCGCGAGTGAGACCGCCCATTATGGCAGGGCGATGATCACGTTGCCTGGATCAAGGAATAGCAGAGAACCCGTAAATCGTCGCAACCGATTTCGGCTTTCTTGGGATTGTTTTCGATTCGATTTGCGCCCATTAGGTTCCCATAAGACCGTTTCACATCGGGAAACTTCATTCTAACGGATCGATTTGGAATGATAGGTAAAGTTGAACGCTTTCATGCATCAAGATGGGCAATCTAGCCTGACTATTCCTGCCGTTCGGGCAGATCTGCATCTACCGGTGAATTAGGTCGATCGTCTTATACCAGTCAATCAGTGTTCCCGGACTGTACGAGACTTTCCATGAAAATGAATTTTAGAGGGCTAGCCTTCACAGCAATGTTGCTGTCAGGAACTAGCATGGCGATTGCAGATCAAGGTGCCGCAGGCGACTTGCCAGGATATGGCGAGGATGCTTACTTCCACGAGGAAGCGGCCTATGCTCAGCAACAAGTGGCTCCAGTTGCACATGCGGAGTCCGCTCTGCACTATGCACCTAGCCAATCACCCCACTACGCTCCTGTAGGGGCATCCCAGCTACAACCCGCTTCCTTCGGGCAGCGGATTGGCGGTGGCGGCGACTGCGGCTGTGAAGTCAGTGGTTGCGACGGCGGATGCAACATGGGTGGCTGCGACAGCGGCTGCGGCATCAGCAGTTGCGATGGTGGCTGCGACAGCGGTTGCAGCTCCAAGCGTCGAAGCCGATTCGGCAACATCCTGAGCCGCTGTGACAGCGACACTTGGGCATCCGCCGAGTTCCTGATGTGGTTCACGCAAGATCGCGACATGCCTGCCTTGGTCACCACTGGTGCACCAGGAAGCTTGGGCACGCTCGCAGAAGCATCCACTCAAACCGTCTTCGGCGATGACATCAACGGCGAATTGTCGGGTGGCTTCCGCGGCGACTACGGCAAGTGGTTGGGCGACAACATCGGAGTCGGCGGTCGTTTCTGGATCTTGGCCGAAAACCAAGACTCGGTTTACTTGGCTGGCAATGGCAACACCCAAACGATTGCACGTCCATTCTTCGATCCTAACCTGTATCCGACCAACGACGGCCAAAACTCATTCTTGATTGGTAACAATCTTGGTGGTGGCGTCGGCGGAGCGGTTGCAGCTGAGAGCTCGCTGGACATGATGGCGATGGAAGCCTACGGACGCTTTCGCTTTAGCTGCAACAACACCTGCCGCTTGGACTTCATCGGTGGCTACAGTCACTTCGAGATCGACGACGAGTTGCGAATCTCAAGCTTCTCCGAAGACTTGAACACCGCAGCACGTAAGTCCTTCAGTGATCAGTTCAACGCCGACAACGAGTTCAACGGTGGTCAGCTCGGCTTCGAGATGACAATCACTCGCGGTCGCTGGATGGCTCGCTCATTGACCAAGGTTCACTTGGGTAACATGCAGCAGAGTGCAAACATCGTTGGCCAGACCGTCGATACCACTGCTGGTGGTGCAAGCACGAGCACCTCTGGTGGACTGCTGGCACGAGGCAACCAAGGACAGTTCGAGCGTGACGTGTTCGCATTCGCACCGGAAGCCAACTTCAAACTGGCATACAAGTTCCGTCCGAACGTATTGCTGAGCGTTGGTTACAGTTTCATGTACTTTGACAACGTGATGCTCAACGGCGACATCGTTGACAACGTGATCAACAACAACGACTTGATCGCAAACACGCTTGGCCCTCGTCCAGCTTGGGAGTTCAACGACTCAAGCCTATGGGTTCAAGGTCTTGATCTCGGATTCGTCATCGACTTCTAGGTCATGACGGTCGATTCAAAGCGGCTCCGGCAAGTTTAGTCCGGAACACCGCAGGAGACCGCTTGCCAGACATCAATCAAAGCGTGAAGGTAAACTACCTTCACGCTTTTTTTGTGCGCGCACCGAACCTGCACTGCCAATCCAAACCCTGGCCTACGGTATTTCAATGAATCAGCTCGATCGCAAAGTCACTCTTGGCCTCTGGCCCATCGCCGGAGTCACCACCCTGGGTGTCACCGATGAAGACGCTCGAGCGACGATTCAAACGGCTTTCGATCTTGGCATCACTGCCTTCGATACCGCATTCAGCTATGGCTACGATGGCGAAAGCGATCGGCATCTGGGTTCCGTGCTGGGCTCCCAACGCGATCAAATTCACATCACTGGCAAAGTCGGCCAGCGCTGGGATGGGACAGCCCGAGTCATCGACGGTTCCCCACCAACCTTGACCGCAGATGCTGAAACATCGCTCGAAAGAATCGGAATCGATCAATTCGATCTGTTGATGCTGCATTGCCCCGACCCGAATGTTCCCATCGAACAATCCGCAGAGGCCATCGAGCAACTTCAACGCCGCGGGCTTTGCAAACAAATCGGTGTCTGCAACGTGACGGCTAAGCAGCAACAACAGTTCGCCGATGCTGTCGGCTGCGATGCCATTCAGTGCCCGCTGAACCTGATGCAGCAAGCTTCGCTCGAGCAATTGATTCCGCAATGCAAACAACAATCGTGCGACGTGTTCGCATTCTGGGTGTTGATGAAAGGCCTGTTGGCCGGCAAAATCGGTCGCGACCATGCATTCGCCGCAGGCGACTCACGCCCCAACTACGAGATCTTCCAAGGCCAGCAGCGTCGCGACGCGCATGACGTGCTTGACGCGATGCAGAAGATTGGCGACCAAGCGGGCATGACGATCGCCCAGCTTTCGATCGGCTGGGTACTGTCCCAAGAGGGAGTCTCCGGAGCACTGATCGGAGCCCGCCGTCCCGAGCAAATCCGGGAGACCGCGGCCGCCGGTGAACTGCCCAAAGACGTGATCACGGCAATCAATCGCTTGGTCGAACAGCCTTCCCGTTAGCAAACTCAGAACGCAAAGCCTTCGGCGTCTTCTTTCGGAGCGGGCTGGTAACTATAAGGTTCCATGCTGCCGGCCGCTCGCCCCTGACTCAGACTTCGGACTGCCCCGCTGTACCCGAACAACTCCTTCAGCGGAGCATGTGCCGTGATCACCGTCATTGCACCGCGAGTCTCCGTGGCCGCAATGATCGCCCGTCGCTGCTGCAAGTCGCCCACGATCTCGCCCATGTAGTCTTCGGGAGTGATGACTTCGACTTTCATCACCGGCTCCAGCAACACCGGCCCGGCCTCCTGCATGCCCTTATCGAACGCGTCTCCTGCTGCGATTCGGAACGCGATTTCATCGCTGCCCTCATCCTGCATTTCCGCGCCGTAGACTTCGATCTTCACACCCGACAAAGGGAAACCAGCCAGCAAGCCACCACCCGCTGCCCGTTCGCGAATCTCGTCCATCGCAGCTGTGCGCAGCGCATTGGGCAAGCTCACTTCCGGTGGCAAACGATCGAAGACTAGCACGGGAGCTGACACGTCGTCCAGCTGCGAAATACGAACGCTCAGTCGTGCAAACATTTGCGTCGCACCGATCTGACGATTGCACTGGCCGACGACGTCCGAGCTGCCGCCAATCGTTTCACGGTAATTCACTCGCGGCTTATAGAACTTGACGTTCAATCCAAAGTCACGCGTCAAACGATGCTGAATCACTTCCAAGTGCAATTCACCCATACCGCTAATCAGCGTCTGCCCTGTCTCCTCGTTCTCTTTGGCGCGGAACGTCGGATCCTGTCGGCGAAGCATGTCCAGGGTTTCTTCCAGTTTCTTTTTGTCCGAAGTGTTCTCGGGCTCAATCGCCATCGACAACACCGTGTCGGCAAAATTGATGCTTGGCAATTGAATCAAGGACTTCGTATCACAGACGGTGTCGCCAGTGATCGCAAACCGAGGTCCGATCACACAGCAAATGTCGCCGGCACCTACCCCGTCAACCTGCCCGTCGCGATCTTTCTTGGTCGCGTGGATCTGCCACAACTGAGCCACGTTTTCTTTCTTGTCGCGGTTGGGACACTGAACCCGCATGTTCTGCTTGAGTTCACCACTGTAAATTCGAATCCAATAGTTGTCGCCAGTCTTGGCGGGCAAGATTTTGAAAACCAACCCGCAGAACGGTTCTTTGGGATCAGGTTTTCGCGTGAGAGTCTTGTCTTCTTTCTTGGGATCAATGCCTTCGACTGGCGGGCGATCCAACGGACTGGGCAGGTAGTTGCCGACGGCGGTCATCAGAGGCTGCACACCGATTCCATGCAATGCAGAACCGCACAGCACAGGCTGGATCGTACGCTCCAAACAACCTTTGCGCAGCGCCGCAACGATCACGTCACGGGGGACTTCCTGATCGTTCATCGCCAGGTCGGCCGCTTCCTCACTGATTTCGTAAATGGCT
Source organism: Rubripirellula sp. (assembly GCA_045110715.1). Lineage (GTDB taxonomy): Bacteria > Planctomycetota > Planctomycetia > Pirellulales > Pirellulaceae > Rubripirellula. The sequence goes on along the minus strand of JBGCGI010000115.1, from coordinate 2,536 downwards.
TCGAGCAACTGCTCTCGCCATAGCAAAGCGTCATCCCGGAGGTCGTCTGGAACGTCTGCTTCGGTGACCTCTTTGCCTTCCGTTTCCGGATCAAACTGCAGCATCTTCATGTCGACCAAGTCGATCACGCCCCGGAACGGATCGTTAACATGCGGAGGCCCCTCGCCAACAGGCACTTCGATCGCAACCGGATTTCCACCGAGTCGTGGGGAGATGTCATTGAAGACGGACTCAAAGTTGGCGCCTTCACGATCCATTTTGTTGACAAACACCATCCGTGGAACGTTGTAACGATCCGCCTGTCGCCACACCGTCTCACTCTGTGCCTCGACGCCTTCCCGTGCGGAGAAAACGACAACCGCACCGTCCAGCACTCGCAGGCACCGCTCCACTTCGGCAGTGAAGTCGACGTGTCCGGGCGTATCCAGCAAATTGACGTTGAAGTCCTTCCAGCTGAACTTCACGCAGGCGCTAAAGATCGTGATCCCACGTTCCTGTTCCTCGGGATCATCGTCGGTATCGGTGGTCCCGTGATCGACCCGACCGACGCGATGCTTTGCGCCGCTAAGAAAGAGCATCCGCTCGGTGACAGTAGTTTTGCCTGCATCAATGTGGGCAATGATGCCGATATTGCGAAGCTTGGAAATGTCGGTCATGGCAATGAAGAAAGCACGTTGTAAAAAGTAGGAACACGAAGCAGTGTGTCAGAACGCGATGGCCTGTCTGACTGACGTTTGCTGCGTTTCCCCGAGTGACGCAGGGAAGGATTCGTCGCTCCGGGATCGCCCACCTTCGGGTGAAGCGAGCGGGCACTGGTTTGGAGGGCCTAGATCCTACCGCAGCGCATAAAAAACCGCGACACGGACTTGTGAAGACCGGATCGCGGTTTGTGTGAAGTTTCGTGCAGAAAAACCTACCAAGCGAAGTGAGCGAACGCCTTGTTGGCATCTGCCATGCGATGCGTGTTCTCACGCTTGGTGTAGGCCACGCCCTCTTTCTTGTAGGCAGCCAACAGTTCGTCAGCCAACTTCAAGTGAGTCGGACGGCCTTTCTTGTCGCGGATGGCGATCAAGAGCCAACGAATCGCCAAGCTCTGCTGGCGAGCTCGGTTGACTTGCATTGGAACCTGATAGCTAGCACCACCGACTCGCTTACTGCGAACTTCGATGTGCGGCTTAACGTTTTCAATCGCAGCCTCAAAGACTTCGATTGGGCTGTGGTCAGGAGTCTCGCCTCGCTTGGCGATCTCGTCCAACGCATCGTAGAAAACGCGTTGTGCAGTGGTTTTTTTCCCGTCCAACATCAAGCAGTTGATGAACTTACCTGCCAATTGCGAATTGAATCGCGGGTCAGGCTTGAAGTGCGTACGGCTGGCTGTGATTCGTCCCATCGTGATTAACTATCGTTTCCTGGTGGTTCTGATTATTTCTTCGCGCCGTAGCGACTACGTGATTGCTTACGACCTTCGACTCCAAGAGCATCGCGAGATCCGCGAACCACCTGGTAACGAACACCTGGCAAGTCACGAACACGTCCACCACGCACCAACACAATCGAGTGTTCCTGCAGGTTGTGGCCTTCGCCAGGAATGTAAACGGTGACTTCCTTGCCGTTGCTCAAACGTACACGAGAGATCTTTCGCAGAGCCGAGTTTGGCTTCTTCGGCGTCATGGTCCGGACCTGCAAGCACACCCCTTGCTTCTGAGGGCACTTCTCAAGCACTGGCGACTTGCTTTGGCTCTTCTTGAGCTTTCGTCGTTTACGGACGAGTTGATTGATTGTCGGCATTGAAAATGATGTTCAAAGTTTGGACATTCACCCAGATATTTTTCCAGATGAAGAGAAAATGGTTCGTATGTCCCAGCCAAAACAGCAGACCAGCGGCCAATTCTGTCAAAGTGGGAGATCTGCACCCGATGAAGGAGCAGCAATTTGGCGCATTTCTTGCACTTCCTTGCACTTAGTTGGCAAAGTATCGCCGTAGCGAAAATCCTGTCAAGAGCCGTAAATGGCGTCGATCCCCCTCAATCTGCCGCCTCCGCTGCTCGACCGACCGCCTCGTACCCATTCTGGACAGTGAACTGACGCTCCCCACCGGCCCCGCCAGGCCAATCCGCGGGCAATTGTGCTTGCGGCCAACTTGACTCTCGGTCTATGTAGGCGTTCACAACACCCGCTAATTTGTCGCAAAAAAAGGGATGCGTGGCAGGATGCCCCACCTAATTTTTCAACATCGATCCGTCCATTCCGTCCTGATTGCCGCCTGCCTGATCGCGATCAGCGGCTGCTCTCTGTTCCGCGGAGACTCGGACGAGAACGACAAAGATTCGAAGTTAAAAGAACTCCTGAAGGTTCCCGCACCACCTGAATTGGTTCGCGAGGCAACCGTCGCTCACGGCATGCGGCCCATCGAAGTCGATGGAGTTGGCGTTGTTCACCAGCTTCCGGGAACCGGTGGACCGGCCGATCCATCGGTCTACCGAGATCAGCTCTTGGAGGAGATGAAGCGGCACGACTTTGTCGATCCCAACCACTT